>NSIB01000026.1 GCA_002737625.1 Flavobacteriales bacterium
TAGAATCCGAACGGCGGTGATTGTTAAGTACTACGCGACCAATATTTCCGCCTTTTAATCGAATGTCTACGCTCAATTCCTTACTTTTCAACTGAACCAATCCAGGCTTGCCTTGTAATTGTGATGCAAATCCGCCAATTGTATTTAACAACGCAGAATCTTTAATGGGCGATGCGGCTTCAGAAATTGCCCCGCTACTTGATTTGGCAGGCGTTGGAGAAGTGACTTTTGCGGCTTCAACCCTTGCTACGCTGTCTCGCTGCCGTTGAAAAATTGCCTGTTGCTCCGCTGTGGGAGCAGTATACCAATAGTATCCTATTAAAATTAGGAAAATGAGCGAAAAGCCGGTGAGTGTATTACGATCCATGAATAAAGGTGCGAAGTTACAAAAAAAGTAGGCGAGCAATCCATGAAAAAATGAAAGAACTAACAAATAATGATGAATACTCCTTGGAATAGGGAATTTGAATTGCTATCTTTGCGCACCGAATATTCACGATGGCCAACGTAGGAAAAATCTCTCAAATAATTGGTCCAGTGGTTGATGTTAGTTTCAACGAACCCGGATCTACGCTCCCTAAAATTTACAACTCATTAACCGTTACCAAAGACAACGGTCAATCCTTAGTGCTTGAAGTGCAACAGCACTTAGGCGAAAACATGGTACGTACCATTGCGATGGACGGTACTGATGGACTTCGCCGCGGTATTGACGCGATTGATACTGGCGATGCAATTCGCATGCCCGTGGGTGAAGCCATTCGTGGCCGATTGCTCAACGTGGTCGGTGATGCGATAGACGGGATGACGCCTCTTTCCAAAGAAAATGGAAGAGCCATTCACCAACCCGCTCCAACTTTCGACAATTTGAGCACCAGTGCAGAACCTTTGTATACAGGTATCAAAGTAATCGATTTGCTTGAGCCTTACGCCAAAGGAGGTAAAATCGGCTTGTTCGGTGGTGCCGGTGTAGGAAAGACGGTTTTGATCATGGAATTGATCAACAATATCGCGAAAGCATACTCTGGTATGTCCGTTTTCGCCGGTGTTGGTGAAAGAACACGTGAAGGAAATGATCTATTGCGCGAGATGATTGAATCTGGCGTTATTAAATACGGCGAAGCATTCAAACACAGCATGGAAAGCGGTGGTTGGGATTTGGATACCGTAGATATGGAAGACTTAAAAAGTAGCCAAGCCACATTGGTTTTTGGTCAGATGAATGAGCCTCCAGGAGCCCGTGCTAGGGTTGCATTGAGTGGTTTGTCTATTGCCGAATATTTCCGTGATGGTGATGGTACCGGTGCAGGAAAAGACATTCTTTTCTTTATCGATAACATTTTCCGTTTCACTCAAGCAGGTTCTGAAGTATCCGCGTTGTTAGGTCGTATGCCTAGCGCTGTAGGTTACCAACCTACCCTCGCTTCAGAAATGGGTGCAATGCAAGAGCGCATTACTTCTACTACACGTGGATCAATCACGTCTGTACAAGCGGTTTACGTTCCTGCGGATGACTTAACAGATCCAGCGCCTGCAACAACTTTCGCTCACTTGGACGCAACAACAGTTTTGTCGCGTAAAATTGCGGAATTGGGTATTTATCCTGCCGTGGATCCGTTGGATTCTACAAGCCGTATTTTGAGCGAAGAAGTTTTGGGTAAAGAACACTATAGTTGTGCCCAACGTGTAAAAGAGTTATTACAACGTTATAAGGAATTGCAAGACATCATTGCCATCTTGGGTATGGATGAATTGAGCGAAGATGATAAATTGGTGGTTCACCGCGCACGTCGTGTGCAACGTTTCTTGTCTCAGCCTTTCCACGTGGCAGAACAGTTTACAGGTATCCCAGGCGTATTGGTCGACATAAAAGAAACCATCAAATCATTTAACATGATTATGAATGGTGAAGTGGATGAATACCCAGAAGCTGCCTTTAACTTGGTGGGTACCATCGAAGATGCCATCGAAAAAGGCAAAAAAATATTGGAAGAAGCCAACGTATAATTAAAGATATGTTTGTAGAAGTATTAACACCAGATAAAATCTTATTTAGCGGAGATGCTGAAGTTATCACATTGCCTGGTGCAAACGGAAGCTTTCAGATCCTAGACAACCACGCACCCATGATTGCCAATTTGAAATCAGGAAACGTGGAAATCAAAAGCAATACACAAACCGAAACCTACGAAGTAAAAAGTGGATTGGTTGAAGTACTGAAGAACAAAGTGGTTGTATTGGTTTAATAACCCATGAAAATCCAGTTGAAATTTGAGTTGATATTCCATTACTAATATTTTACAACACTCAACAAAACGAGAAAGGGCTCCCCACAGGGAGCCCTTTCTCGTTAGTGCCTCAGGGCTCACCGTACTGAGAATTCCTAACTACATTAACTTCCGAACAACCAAATAAAAATCTACTTATGCTTTTTTGTTTAACTTTATAAAGCCATTTCTTGTACAAGAAAATTAGATAAAAATTAAACAAAACACCATATTTGTATAAGAAATACTCATGAGAATTATACAAAATGATTTCGATAAGAAAATTGCTGAAGAATTGTTGCCTCTGAGGAATTACGCATTATCGCTAACACATGACTTGGACGATACCAAAGATTTGGTACAAGACACAATTCTAAAAGCCTATAGATACAAGAGCAAATTCCAAGAAGGAACAAACCTCCGTGGGTGGCTTTATACCATTCTAAAAAATAGTTTCATCAACAACTATCGTAGAGATATGAAGCGAAATACATTCTTGGATAGCACTGTCAATTCATATTTTATTGATCTACCGTCGCATAAAATCGATAATGATGCTGAGACGAAATTCATTCGCAAAGATTTGAAAGATGCAATTGATCAACTGTCGCTTGACTTAAGGCTAACTTTCAAACTAAATACCGAAGGGTATAAATATCATGAAATTGCCGAGGAGATGCAAATCCCCATTGGCACTGTTAAAACCCGCATATTTGTAGCCCGACGAATTTTACGTGAGCGCCTCAAAGAATATGCTGAGGTTTACGGATTACAAATAGCGTAAATTTGAGGTATTCCTCATGATACCAAATCATTTAACATATTTATTTTTAATTCTCATTACGATTGTTGGCCCCATAGCGCTGTCATTCGATAAAAAGGTAGCCTTCTATAAGAATTGGAAACATTTCGCGTTAGCGATGCTCACCCCCACTGTTATTTATATTATTTGGGATATTTGGTTCACCAAAATAAAGGTATGGTCGTTCAATCCACAATTCGTGTGCGGGAATTGGTTTGCCAGCCTACCTATCGAAGAATACTTATTCTTTATAATTATTCCTTATGCTTGTCTTTTTATTTATGCCTGCCTCAAGGTTTATTTGCCTTCTTTTTCTTTGAATAAACGTCTCAAACCAACAGTTTTTCTCCTCATGTCGATTAGCATTTTCGTTATTTGTGTAAACCCCACACATTTATATACCACCGTAACTTTTGGATTTCTATTTGTTACACTGGCCGTCTTATTATTAACTCGAAATACAAAACATTTGTCGCATATATTTCTTGCATGGATCATCGCGTTACTTCCAATGTCCTATGTAAATGGCGTACTTACAGGAAAACCTGTTTTAATTTACAACGACGCCCAAAATCTTGGAATACGAATTGGTACAATACCACTGGAAGATTTTTTCTACAATATGGTATACATGCTATGGATGATCACAGTGTACGAAATCCTAAAAAAGAAACAAAATATTACTCCAAGATACTAAATAGGACAGCGTCTTTTCCTAATGCATGCAAAAATTATTGATAACCCCAAATTCTCTATGTTGGTATAGCCGAAACCAAATACAGTCAACTCTAATGCCAAACCGCCGTATCGGCCAAACTCTTTTTCTTGGCTTTTTTGCGTTGATTTTTAGTTCCTGGAACTGGAATATACTTTTCAGGATACTTCTTCAAATCCAGCATAATGCTTTGTAATTCCGCATTACTGTTTCGAATATCAGCATAAAGGGCTTCATCCTTAAGCAACTTACCCATACTGCCCTTTCCTTGATTCAAATCATCCAATAAAAGGGCCAATTTTTCGCTGCTGGTAGACAAATTGTTTAACAACGCCGCGATACGAACTGAATCAATCTGACGTCCCGCATTGTTAAAATGCTCTAATCCTTCACGCAACTGCCTGTCGTATTCTGGCAAATTACCCGAGAACTTACTTAAACTACCCGTTGTCTGTATTAGTGCAGGTTCCAAAGAGGCAATCGTCTTACGGATTTCAATAATCGTTGATGTTAACTCATGCAATACAATAGGGATGTTATTCACCGATTCATGTAACTCCTGCTTGTGTAAAAAGGTGTTCAGCGTAATAAACAATGAATCTGCGCTATTGGTAACATTCAAAACTTTGGAATTGATCATTCCGAATACATCTTTAGAATACTCTGGTTCTAAAACGTCCCCGTCCTGAGCAAAATCTTTAGACACACCTTTTAATAATTTCAATGTAACTCCACCAAGCAATTGAGCCTCAATCTTGATTTTCGAGTCCTCCGGAATATTCATGTCCGAACTCACTTCAACAATTGCCACGATTTTCTGATTTTCATCCATCTTAAGACTCCTAACCATTCCAATCTTAAAGCCATTGTACATGAGCTTTGTACCAACCGACAATCCCTGGGTATTATCGTAGTATACTTTAAAACTCCTACCACGATCAAACAGATTATCCCTGCCCATCATAAAATTGTAGCCTAACAAGAGAATACAGATCGACACAATGGCGAGCACCCCAACTTTGAATTCGTTTGATAATCCTTTTAACACAGTAGAAACGTTATTCAAAAATAAGTAAAAAACACAAAGCTTATAAAAAAAGAAAGGCCCCGCTTTCGCGGGGCCTTTCACTATGAAATCTTAATGATTAGTGTTTAACTACAACACGCTTAGTAACAGTTTCACCGTTGTTGGTCAAGTTCACGAAGTAGATACCTTCGCTTACATTGCTCAAGTCGATTTGAGTGTTACCAAATCCACCTTGCAAGTTGTCCAACTTAGATACTACCGCACCGAATGCATTTGTAACTACTACATTCAAAGATTGATTGTTGGTCAAGTTATAACCTACAGTCAACAATCCAGTAGTTGGGTTAGGATGAACAGAAACCGCATCTTGCAATTTCATATTCTCAGTTCCCGTGTAAGTATTGAAGCAATTTGGTGGGTAAGAAACATATACTGGACGAGAAACCGCAGTTGCTTCGTTTCCACTAGGATCAACCAAAGAGTAGTTGATATAGTAAACACCAGCTTCCATTACGTTCACGTTATGTCCCAATACTTTAACCAATGGCATCAAGTCACCAGAAGAATAGTAGTTGTCACGTACAATCAAACCAGACATTGCCCAGAATGGAGTAGCAATACAAACAGAGATTGCAGGCGCAGTGATGGCAGGTGCAATCCTATCAACAACTTTGATGAAACGCTGCTTAGTAGTAACGTTTCCACTTCCGTCTGTTGCAGTGAAAGTTTCAACATACGTACCCAAGGTATAAGCATCTACTTTACCAATCTTAGTCAATGAAAGCTGAGACTTAGCATAATAGTTATCAGATACAGTTACCGAACGAGAATAATAAGCATTGTTTACATCATGTAAAACAGTATCACTAGTATTCAATTCGATATCAGGTGCGATATAATCGTCAACACGGTAGTTCAATACATAACCAAATTCAGTGGCTTTGTTACCAGATGGGTCCGTGGCTTTGTAAGTTACAGGGTAAGTAGCACGCACGTTGGTGTTAACAGGACCGTTGAAACCAGGATTCTTAGAAACGAAGATCGAACCATTACAAGGATCCATTGCATAAACATCATCAACGAATACACCACCAATTTGAACATCGATAGTAGTACCATCTACGATAGCTTTACTCAATTTCAAAATGCTAGGAACCTTAGTATCTTTCACGATAACTACACGCTTGATAGAGATAGCATTCTTTTGTGCATCAGACACCGAATAAACCAAAGTGTAAACACCTACAGTTCCACCATCAACTTTACCAGCAATTTTGATTGCAGAAGTTAAGTTACCATCGTTAGCATCAATCGCTACAGCACCTGGCTCAGAGTATGTATCACACTGCTCCAACACCATAGTGTCTTTACCATTCAACGTTAACTTAGGCGCAGTTTTATCCAAAGCCACTATTATAGTGCGAAATTTAGTCACTGCATTGTTTCCAGATGCATCACGTAAATCAAATTGGAAAGTATAGATACCAGGAGATGAACAATCCAAATCAGATTTAACAACCACCTCAGAGGTCATATTACCTTGAGTAACATCTATCGCCTTAAAAGTAGTACCAGCGATTTCTGAGTAACATGCAGTTTTTATCGCTGTTTTTTCAACACGAACTGTGTCAGCACCAACCAAAGTGATTACTGGAGCTGCGCCGTCATTGGCCAACGTCAACATGTAATCTTCAAACTCACCTACAACATTAACTCCACAGTAGGTATTAGAGAATGTACCATAAGATACACCTACACGCAAACGTGTCTTCCCCTCAAATGAGTTAGCGATATCAGGTACAGTAAACTTACCAGAAGCAGATGCAGTAGTGATTGTTCCACTGTTGAATACCTCTTCACCAGCATCAGAAAAGTCACCATCAATGTTCCAATCAATCCAAGCCATGTAGTTTACAGAGTTGGAAATTGTGCTACGGCCAATCGACAAATCATATGTACCACCGTAGGTTAAATTCGCAGGAGCCACTTTATCGAAGAAGGTAAAGTAATCAATACCTGAAGTAGACGCATTATTGATCAACTCAGTACTACCCGATTTAACAGTAACATTGTTAATTCCAACGTCAGCAGACATCAAATCAACCAATGGAATACAATAGTCCAAACAAACAACATATTTGTTTTTGATCAATTTTTTCTCAGTTGCAGTTTTTCCACCTATAGAATTATAAGCACTTAAAGTGAAAGTATAAGCACCCCCTTTTTGGAATTTCAACTCTGGGTTTTGGCTATTCTTTGTAGTGCCATTCTCAAAAGTGAAACTAGTTGGGAAAATGCTCCACTCAAACGTGTTGGCATAATCAGTCGTAGTTTTAATAGTAACAACATCCCCAAGGTTAGGACGAACATTACTAGCGACGTAATCCAAATAACCAGGAGCAGTTGGTGTATTGATTGTAATTGTCTTACAGAAAGTATCAACACCTGTACAAGTCAAAGCTATCAAACATACTGTGTAACTACCATCTGTGAAGAAAGTACGGCTATAATCTGTTGCGCTTGACTCTGGATTGCCATCTACATTCCACTCATAAGCTGGAAGACCTTTTACATTGGCAGATTGGTTAATAAATTTAACATCCACACCATTTGCAGCTGGGTTGTAAGCCGTTGTCCATTTGGCAGAAGGCTTCACCGCAGGGGAAAGAACAGATTTCCAGTTGATAATAAAACCGGCTGCATTACCATTAGCATCAGATTGAAACGTAATGTATACTGCACCACTAGTTGTTATAATTTTTGCAGTGTCGTATTGTTTAACATTATCTCCATTAATTGTAGCAATTAACTTATTTGGAGTTGCTTCTTTTGAATCATAGATCATTAAGATATCATTTTTATCATTCAATTTTAATTCACTAAATGACAAAGTGATTTTCGTTGCTCCACAAGGCACAATTTTAAAATAATCAATAGATGTCTTACGATTGTTTCCATAATTGACAGTTGGACCACCATTATCATATAAACGGCCTGTTTTTGATTGAGCCTCTTTTGAAGGTCCCATATAGTATTCTGTAGGAGCTACACATTCAATATAACGATCTTTACAAAGTTTATTCGATGGACCAATATCGTTTGAAGAAGTCAAACACACTTTATACCATCCCAATTCACTCAATGTAAATTTAGGGTTCTGAACAGATGAAGTTTGGTTATCGACACCCGTTGGTGATGTCAATTCCCATGACCAACTATAGGCTCCGTTGTTACTCAAGTCATACATCGTAACATCAAAATAAATTTCAGATTCGTTTGCTGAGGAGACAAAATCTGCCGTAGGAACAACAGTAGGTGCTACAATCGTAACCGCCTTAGAAGCCGAATCTGACAGTCCACAATAATCTACAACCATTTTTACATCATAGGTACCCCCAGAGGCCCATTTGGCTGCTCCCTTATCGGTTTTGGCACTGTAACCAGCGTATGGTGGCGCATCCGCTTTTTCAAATGTCCATTTGTACGCATAACCACTACTTGGGTTAATTGCACTAAATTTAACGTTTTGCTTAACATACTTGGTACTCTTGGGAACAATAAAGTTTGCACTGGGAGTAGCTCCTAACTTCAAATTTAATTCCAAATCAAATACGTTACCGTAAGTCTGTGCCTGACCGCAACCATTCGTTGCAGACATAGTGTAAGGCTGACAACCTCCACGAATACGCATGTAACTTAAACCAGTAGACGTCCAGCAAGGCATTTTGAGAGTGAAGGATGTAAGACCAGAAATGATGTTTGTACTAGGATCTACCATGCACTCAGAAGAAGCAAAACTGCCATCGCGGTTTGCATCAATCCAAATACCGATACGAGATCCCCATGACTGAGTGGCCCATGTTCCACCGGTTACAGCAACAGTGATTGACTCACTGGCAGTAACGTCAAATCCTTTACCAGAGTTCAATATACCCTTGTAAGAATTTGCAGCTGCCGAAGAAGTACATCCAAGGCCCGAGTAAGAAGCCAAAGTTGTTCCTTTTGAGTTCTTAACGGCGACATCCAGGATGTCACCAGATGATTCGGTAGGATTGCCCGTACCAAGAATAGCTCCACCGCATCCCCAAGAAGATGTTCCCGAGCATGGCGTTTGCGCTTTCAAAGTACTCGAAGTGAATAAACCACCCACGAGAACCCCTAAAAACGCAAGCTTTTTGAGTTGTGTAATTGTTGATTTCATAGTTTTTGTTTAAAGATATTTTCACAAATGACGCGAAAAAGTTAATTCGTTGCAAGAAAATTGATAAAAAATTTGATTTTTTTTAAAAATCTCGGTAAACAAAAGTGAAAATATTACTTCCCGTTGACAGAATTCAGCAATTCCAACGAATTCTTGTAGTCCCTCACCGCCCTAAAAATGCCCAATGCAATCTTTTGCTGCCCATCATTTGATTTCAAACTAATGCGGTCCGTAGGATTGGTTAAAAAACCGGTTTCTACCAACACGCTGGGCATCGATGTTTGCCATAAGACCAAAAATCCGGCTTGCTTCACGCCTCGAGTTTTTATTGGGCTCAATTTGCTGGTTTGACCTTCAATTCCACTGGCCAATTTCAAGCTTTGCTTCATAAAAGCATTCTGAATCAAACTGAAAATGATATGTCCTTCCGGCGAATCTGGATCAAACCCACCATACCTAGAATTTTCTTTGTAATCAGACTCATAAGTAATTACAGAATTCTCGCGTTTGGCCACTTCTAAGTTCCCTTCAGACTTGTGCAGCCCCATAAAATACGTCTCACTACCTGCCGCTGCTTTATTTGGATTGGCATTGCAATGTATCGAAATAAACAAATCCGCCTGACGGTCATTGGCCAAATTGGGTCTTTCCCAAAGTTTTAACGATTTGTCCGTAGTTCGAGTAAATAAGACTTTTAACGATGGTAGACTATCTTTCAATAGCTTCCCCAATTTCAAAGCCAATCCCAAAGTTACATCCTTTTCAAAAATCTCATTGTTGCCATTGCAACCCGGATCCAATCCCCCATGTCCCGCATCAATAACCAATGTATTCACAGAATTGCTTACCCTCACCTTTCTAGCCGACGGTAAACAAATTAAAAAGCCTATCGATAAACACAAATGCATCGCTTGTTTTAGACTTCTTCGCATGAATTTTGACATTTGTTTCATTCTTTCCTGTTGCATAACGCAATCATGGCAAACTTTTTGCCGAAATTCGCTGAAATTTGTCAAACCGCGAACATTCATATCACCTTAGATGCCTACAACCATTGTTGACAGTTGTGATCGTGCTTTGCCTTGGCAGCCTTAACCCTTTATCAGCACAAGGAGTAGCGACGTCGTCCACAAAAAAAGACAGCATACCGATTCCTCCCCCCGCCAAAAAGACAATTGCCAACCCCATCCATTACGAAGCCTCCGATTCAATCATTTTAAGATTAGAGACCGGAAAAGCCCTACTATACAATAAGGCCAAGGTGGATATGGATGAAACAGAACTCAACGCAAACTATATTGAAGTCGCTTTCGCCAATAAAACCCTGTTCGCCAAGGGCAATCTAGACTCTACGGGCAAATATGTTAACCAACCTGTCTTTAAAGATGGGAACGATGCCTATACCTCCGATAGCTTGCGATATAACAATGAGTCAAAAAAAGGAATGGTCTATGGCTTGTCGCTCACACAGGATGAGGCCCATGTTCAACTCAAACAGGTAATGAAGCAACCGGATGGCAGCCTGATGGGCAATTCCGGAAAGATTAGCACTTGCTCCGATCCCCATCCCCATTTTTACCTGAACGCATCAAAAATCAAAGTAATCCCAAACAATAAAGTGCTTTTTGGCTCGGCGAATTTGGTCTTGGCAGATATTCCAACACCTCTGGCCCTGCCTTTTGGTATCGCACCAATGAAAAAAGGACAACGCAACGGGCTCATTATGCCCAACCCTGGATTTAACAATAGTAACAACAGTTTTTTTCTTTCCAATCTAGGATATTACCAAGGACTTGGGAAATATGCCGATGCGCAAGTGAATTCTGATTTGTATTTCAATGGCGATTTTCGATTGGGCGTGACCACCAATTTTATCAAACGATATAAATACAGCGGTGCGCTAGCCGTAAATATGAGTCGTTTTGGTAATGGAACAGATAGAGCTAGTCCATTTTTCGCCAAATCAAACGATTTTTCTATCAATTCGAGATTTGGTCTCGATCGTAAATTGCTTCCTGGAGTAACATTAAATGGGAACATTAATATTGTAACAGGCAATTACAACAAACGAAATTCGAAAGACATTCAAACACTTTCCAAAAGTGAATTTGTCTCCAGTGTAAATTACGGACAGAGTTTCCTGAAAAATAAGGTGAATTTGTCTGCATCTGCCCGCCATACCCAAAACGTTCAAACGCATGATTTCCGGTTGGAATTACCCAACGTTAACGTTGGCGTATCGAGCTTAACACCCTTTGCAAAAAAGAATGGATCAAATACGAAATGGTTCGAGCAACTTAGACTATCATATAATATGAATTTTACCAATTCATTGAATACTAAAGATACGTTAATATTTAGCGACAAATATAAGGATGTACTCGCCACAATCCAATCTGCCGTAAAACACTCAATCCCCTTAAGTACAAACATAAAATTATTCAAAGGTGTTTTGAATATTACCCCCTCAGCCAATTATCAAGAGAAGTGGTTATTCAAGGCAAATTTGAAATCAATAGATCCATTAACAAAGAAATTAATTTCAAAAGATACCAATGGATTTTTTAGATTAAACAATTATAGTTTTTCTACTGGATTAAGTACCAACATTTATGGCACTTTTACAAACTTGAATTTAGGGAAAATTCGTTCTATCAGACATACAATCACCCCCAATATAAACTTCAATTATCGACCGGAAATTGATGGATATAAAAGAGGCTGGAATCAAACATACATCGACACATTTGGAAAAAGCATCGGCTATAGTTTGTTCGAAAAATATGGCGGTTCTGATTATGTTCAACGAAAAGGAGGGGCTGTTGGATTTTCATTGAGCAATAACCTTCAGGCCAAAAAAGTAATCGGGAAAGACACCACAGGAAAAGAGAAACTCGAGAAAGCGAATCTAATCGACCAACTCATGGTAAGCGGGAATTACGACTTGGCCGCCGACAGTTTACAATGGAGTGATATCAACTTAGGGTTCAATACCGTGTTAGCCAAACAAATTCGTATCGGAATCAACGCTGGACTTAGCCCTTATTCTTATGTGAATGGACATAAAATCAATACATTATCCGCTGCCAACGGTGGCCCTTTGTTGCGCTACCGGGGTTTAGATTTGAGTATGAATTCCCGCATAACTCCCGAATTGTTTGGCGGTAAGAAATCCTCCGAAACCGTATCATCCAAACTAACAAATCCACTAAAAACGGACGAAGCCGAGATGAAAATGGTGCAATCACAACCCTGGAACTATTTTGATTTTAGCATTCCTTGGTCGATGAATCTCACCTACAATGTTGGTTACAATAATGAAATCGCCATTGCCAACAATAGACTCACGAATCACAGGGTTTCTATCAACGGCGATATTAGCATTACCCAGGAATGGAAAATTGCTTACAGCACAGGTTATGATTTAAAGAGAAATATGATGGCCGGAAGCGAATTTTCGGTGGTACGGAACTTGCATTGCTGGCAATTGGAATTCAAATGGATCCCAAGCGGATATGCAAAAATGTGGCTATTTACTTTACGACCCAAAAGCCCATTGCTACAAGATTTGAAGTTGAATAAAAAAGTATTTAGCAATCCGGTGTTGTTTCAATAAATCTATTTTTACTTCAGTTTGTTACCTTTGAACATTATGAGCATTCAAATAGGATCAACAGCCCCCGATTTCACTTTGTTTAATAGTGAAAAACAAGAAGTTACGTTGTCTCAATACTTGGGGAAATCCGTAGTATTATTGTTCTACCCCCAAGCATTTACTGGGGTTTGCACAACCGAACTTTGCGATATTCGCGACAACCTCAATGTATACAGCACCTTAAACGCTGAAATTTTGGCCATTTCTGTCGATTCCGTTTTCACATTGGAAAATTGGAAACAACAACAAGGTTTTAACTTTCAAATGTTGAGCGATTTCAACAAGACGGTGAGCACTGCGTACGAGACAATTTACGAAACATTTGCTTTTGGAATGAAAGGCGTTTCTAAACGATCTGCATTTGTTATTGATTCAAAAGGCGTTTTGCAATACGTTGAAATTTTGGATAACGCGGGTGAAATCCCTAACCTTGATAAAATCAAAGAGGTTTTAGCCACTTTGTAGAATAAAAGTTAAATTTGAAGGATGCGACCTCGCATTCTAATCTCCATTTTCATTTTACTCATTGGTGACAAACTATGGGCGCAGCGCACTGCGCACCCAGAGTTTTTAATGAAATACTATTTTACTGCCAATGAGCCTATTAAGCAAAGTATAACGCCGAGTACTTTTATCAGTGAGCACTCCACGATGCGTTTTTTCAATTTTCGATGTTTCCCTAGTCCTAAATTTGCCATTAATGGCAAAGAAAATGCGATGCCCTATTTGGAGTACCAGTCCACTCCACAATTGGGATTCGACACCCTATTCCCCATCGAAGAGCGCCTAGCATGCGGCCCATTTATGTCGGCGAGCACCGAAATTGCCAATGCCGAATACAAAGAATTCTTGATAGATTCTGAATGGATGAAATTGAATGGATATACAATCAGCCAATTGTATCCCGACACGCTGGTATGGAAAGATATTCCTGCTAATGCCGAACGGAGTAGTGTGAAAAACCCCTTCCGTAATTACTATTTCCAGTCCACAAATTTTCACAATTACCCGGTGGTTGGCATCAGCCAAATACAAGCCAAAGCTTATTGCGCATGGCTCAAAACTAAAATCGAACAGAATCCCAGCAAGCCTTATCAGCAATGGCTATCTGCCTTGAACAACGAAGGATTAACCTTTGAAATTGATTTGCCAACAACGGCAGAATGGATGTATTTGTACAAACAAGCCGTAGAGATTCCGTTTGAATCGCGGAGTTTTGAATCACGAAATAGCGGAAAAGCCAAAAAGAAGAATGCCGAAGCCACACAAAGACTCTCTGGCATCCTATTCTCAAAGCCCAACACCGGAAATGCATTGTTAGATTTTGTATTTAACAAAACTGCCTCAGTCCAACCCGTTGTATATCAAGGAATTTTCACCAACCGCGGCTATCAAATTTCGGAAATACAAAATGCCAATTTGAGTCGTCCTATGCCGGTAAATGCTATGCCCGATAAATCCTACGGACAAATCGCACATTTATTAGGCAACGTATCGGAATGGACATCTACTTCGGCTTATGGACACCTTTATAATAGCAATACCACCATTTTAAATACCAATGGTCAGCTCATTCCAAACCCATATCAACAAGTAAATGTATTTGATTTAAGAGGTTATTTGGTTGATGAAGCTGCGCTACAAGCCCACTTCGCAATCAAGGGTGGATCATGGGCCCAAGAATTTCATTATTTGGATCCATCCGCATTGCAATTTATGCAATCCAACCACAGTAGTAATTATGTAGGGTTTCGCCCCGTGATCCGTTTTTACAAAAAATAGTTCGGAAATTTTCAATTTGTAAGACGCAACATGAGAAACTCAAATGATACCGTAGATGGCACATATGAGTATTTCTTGAACCAGAACTGCGAGTAATAGTTAACTCTAGAGCCCTTCGATTTCAATTTCATTCCGAATCAAATCGGCCAATTCCTCACGTTTACGAATCAAATGGGCCACGCCATTCTTTATCATTACTTCTGGTGGTCTGAGTCTAGCATTATAGTTGTTGCTCATCGAAAAACCGTAAGCACCAGCATTTCGAATCCTTAGGATATCGCCTTCTCTTACTTCATTCAGTTTGCGATCATAACCCAAAGTATCCGTTTCGCAGATGTAACCCACTACACTGTAGAGTCGCTGTGTGCCTTCTTCATTTGAAATATTCTCGATAAAGTGATACGCATCGTAAAACATCGGTCGAATCAAATGGTTCTGACCGGAATCAACGCCCACAAATACGGTAGATGTTGTTTGTTTGATTACGTTTGCTTTCACCAACAACGACCCCGATTCACTCACGATGAATTTCCCAGGCTCAAACCACAATTCCAGTTCTTTGCCATAGTCCTGACAAAATGATTTAAATGCTGCAGCAATTTTATCTCCAATCTCTTCAATTTCAGTAACGATATCATCTGGCTTGTACCCTACTTTAAAACCACTACCAAAATCCATAAACTCTAACTCTTTAAAATCTCTGGCAGCATCAAAAAGTAACTCCGCACCGCGCAAGAAAACATCACCGTCCAAAATATCACTACCCGTATGCATGTGCAATCCATTCACTTTGATTTTCAATGACTCCACCACACGGAGAACATGCCTCAACTGATAGATTGAGATTCCAAATTTAGAATCAATATGTCCCACGGAGATATGGCTATGTCCGCCAGCTATGATATGCGGATTTAAACGGATACAACAAGGCACAGAGCTTCCATACGCGCTTCCAAACTGCTCTAGGATTGAAATATTGTCGATATTGATATGAACACCCAATTCAACCGCCGCTTTAATCTCATCAAAGTGAACGCAGTTGGGAGTATACATGATTTCATGCGGCGCAAACCCCGCTCTCAAACCCAATTGTACTTCCTCGATGGAAACGGCATCTAAACCTGCCCCTTGAGATTTCAACAATCGCAAAATATTGACATTGTTCAGGGCTTTCAGTGCATAATGCAATTTGACTTTTACCCCGGGAAAGGCATTGAGTAATCGTTTGTATTGTATTTCGATTTTTTCCGCATGGTACACATAAACTGGAGTACCAAATTCCTCTGCAACCCGCTTTAACATTTCATTCGATAATTGACCTTCCTTCGTTCTCTTGTTCATTATTTTATGTTTTTATTCTAATTTATTTTATGTTTCCTGCATGGACGATGGTCTTTGGGATCCCAAAACAAATCCAGTTCAAGGCTTGACCACTTCCCCTTAATGTCTATACTATTTATCTCACTGACCAACAATAAAAAAAGGCGGAGTGATTATCACCCCGCCTTTTCGAGAGTTCGAAGTGAAATTATTGAATCTGTTTCTTCTTAGAAGAGAAATCTACTACGATAGGCGTTGCAATACATATTGAAGAGTAAGTACCTACAACAACACCAATCAACAAGGCCAATGAGAAGCCTTTCAAAGCGTCTCCACCAAATAGGAACAATATCAAAACAACAACAAATACTGTAGTTGAAGTAATAATGGTACGACTCAATGTATCGTTAATCGCAGTATTGATTAATGCTTTGTCATTGCGGTCAACACGACGTGAAGACAAGAATTCACGAATACGGTCAAATACAATTACCGTATCGTTGATTGAATATCCTAACAAGGTCAACAATGCAGCAATCAAATTCTGGTCAAAGTCTGTTGGGAAAGGAACCACACCATCCAAAATGGCGAAGAATGACAATACCACCAATACGTCGTGTATCAATGCAACAGTTGCACCCATACCGTAAGCGATACTTCTGAATCGGAATACAATGTATAAGAAAATACCTACTACGGTCAAGATTACCAAGAATGCACTCTTATCACGTGTACTTGTCGCAATCGCAGCACCCACCTTAGAAGAACTTAGGATTGGATCGCCTTCAGCCAATTTAAAGCCTTTCAATGCAGTCAAAACAGCGGTACGAACTGAATCGCGACCTTCCTGTCCTTGTGCATCAATCATATAGGTAGTTACCAAACGGAATTGACCTTGGCTACCAAAAGTCTTTACTTCGTTGCTTGATCCTTTCATGGCATTATCCATTGCCACTTTAATATCTTCAGTTTGATACTTCTTACTTGCATCAAATTGAACAACATAAGAATAACCCCCTTTAAAGTCGATACCTGTATTGATACCCCCTTTAGAAATGAATGCAATCAATCCCATCAAGATTACAAATCCTGAAACAAAATAGTATTTTTTACGATTTGATACAAAATCAATGTTTGAATTCTTCAAGAAGCTCTTGTTCCAAGGTGCGTCAAAGCTGATATCTAAACCTTTATCTGCACGACGATCCAACAACAAACGTGTAATAAACAACGCTGTGAACATTGAACTGAAGATACCAATTACCAAGATAATCGCAAATCCATAAGCAGGACCCGCACCGGCAAATGTTAGAATGAATCCCGCCAACAAAGTAGTAATGTTAGAATCCACAATGGCACTCATCGCATGTTTAAATCCATCTGCAATGGCTGTTTTCATTCCTTTACCAGCAGCCAATTCATCTTTAATACGCTCGTAAATCAACACGTTGGCATCAACTGCCATACCCACGGTTAAGATAATACCCGCCATACCAGGCAATGTCAATGCAGCACCCATACTGGCCAATACTCCCATAATCAAGAATACGTTACCCAATACCGCAACAATTGCCATCCAACCTGCGCGGCTGTAGTACAACACCATGAATAAGATTGTAGTAATAAAACCAAACAACAACGAGTTCAAACCACGATCGATAGAATCTTGTCCTAACGAAGCACCCACTTGTTCGCTTGCTACAATTTTTGCAGGCGCAGGCAATTTACCCGCCTTCAATACGTTTGCCAAATCATTGGCTTCACGGATATCAAAGTTTCCGGTAATTTGACTGTTACCACCGCTAATTTTTTGATTTACTACTGGAGCAGAGTAAACGCGTTCATCCAAAACAACCGCAATGTATTTGCCGATGTTTCTTCCTGTTACTTGAGCCCACTGAGTACCCGCTTTTGAGGTCATTTCCATAGAAACTTCCAATTCACCTGTTGGTGAAGTATTTACACGGGCATCAGAAATGATATTATCATCTTCTGCTGAAAGCGCAGCGTTTCCGTCGCGATCCAACTTTAAGAAATACACAAAATACTCATCTGAATTCACTGCTTCTTTTCCATCAGCATTGAAATCACGGGGTTTTGCACTGTAAGCCACTTTTGCATTTTCAATTCTCAAAACGGCAACATAACGCTCATCTTCCAACATTTTGCCCAAAACAGCACGATCGGCTTTTTTCACAACAGCCACAGCTGAACCCGGTCCATCATTTCCAAACGACTTTAACACTTTAGCCAGCGGACTTCCGTTCGCCTCGTCTTTTTTCGTTTCCTTTTTCTTGTTATCTGCTACTTTAGGGCTATCTGCAACTCCGGTAGTCGTTGTTGCAGCTGGAGTAGTAGCCACCGCCGAAGCTACAGGGCCGTTCGTTGTATTAACTACACCAGAATCCATAGAGGCTGAATCAGGAACGACTGCTACTTCCGGAGCCGCCATTTTGCTTGCTTTGTATAAAGCATTTAAAATACGTGTTCCATCTCTGCGCTGACCGTCGTTTCCGTATACTTCATAAAACTCCAATTTGGCACTCTTTTCCACCAATTCTTCCATTCTACGTGGATTGTCAACACCAGGCAATTCTACACTGATACGACCTCCATCGATTTTTTGAATTGTTGGTTGGGTTACGTTCGATTGGTTGATACGTTTTTCAACCACTTCGTATACACGATCTACCGCACTAGTAGTTTCTGTCTTCAAGTAACTTAACACCTCTCCTTCAGAACTATTGCTCTGAATTACCCCTTTGTTGCCTTTAGCAAACAAATTGGCCATATTTCTACTTGGGCTATTTTTCTTAAAACTGGCAACAAAGGCATCCACAAAATCTGCTCCGTTGTCACGCACATCAATGTTGGCTTCATCAATGGCACGATTTAAGTCACGGTCTTTTGAATCGTTCGAAAGCACCTTAACAACAGCGCCTTTATCCACTTCCAAAATCACGTTCATACCACCACGCAAATCCAAACCTAGGTTGATTTCACGCTGTTTACATTCAAAGTAGGTAAACCCTGCGATTCCCACACTGTAGATTTCTTGATTGCCTAAACTGTCGATGTAACGGCGATAAGCTTCTTTGTTATCTCCACCGTTTTCAGCAGCTTTTGTGGCAAATGCTTTTGCCTCTTTTTCAAATCCTTGGGCTTTCCAAGTAAACGACAACTGGAACAAGCAAGCGAGTGCCAGAACAATCGAAAATCCTACAATAGTTTTATTGGTTTTCATCACTATATAAAAGTATCCAAATTATGGAAGCGCGAAAATAAGGAAAAAAAACAAGTTAATGACCTCCCAACGAATTGGCTTGCAATTTTTGCAACAATAATTTTATTTCTTGGGCAGAATAATCCTTCATACATCTAAAATGGCCCTTTGGACAGGCATCAAAACCCAACTTTGAGCAGGGATGACAAGACAAATTCTTGGGCAGCAGATGTAGTACGTTTTTATTTTTAAACCCGGCAGCAAATCCCAACCCTGGATCGGTGCTACCCCAAATCACCAGCAATGGCTTATTATATGCGGCAGCGACATGACTAAATCCCGTATCGCCACCCACCACAACATCGCTCAAAGCTATGCATCGAGAGGAAGTTTCTAAATCAAATACCCCAACCCCATCAATCAATTGATCAGCAAACTCCTCCACCAACTCCCCCGCCAATCCTTTTTCATTGTTTCCACCGATCAAATACCACTTTCTATTGTCTTGTTGAAAAACGTCTATCCAAACAGATTTGGGTATTTTCTTGGTTTCATAGGTGCCTCCTAAAATTGCAACACCATAATTGAGTGGCGAATTTGTTGGTAAAAAATCTTGATTGCCTGTAGAACCTTTTAAGGATGCTTTAGGATCTTGAACCGGTGCTTTAGGATCCTCAAAATTCCTTGGATGCTCGGGCAGCCCTGTAGCCCAATCATTGATTTCAAATTTCTCACCGCCGAGCTTCTTAATCAGATTGCGCGCAGCTTCCAAATATCTCTCCTGAACATGACTCACTTTAAAACGAGGCGATTTTGTCTTCACGAACAACCATCGCATCAAACGTTTTTTCTTATAACCTACAGAGAAGGTCAACAACAGTACAAACCGAACCCAATACGATCGAAAATTGCAATGCAAATCCAAAATACCATCGTACTTTTCGGCCCTCAATTGTGCTGTCAGGCCCGCCTCGCCCAAAGTATAAAATTTGTCTGCGGCCTCTCCACCATGCAACAAATCACCCATTTTGGGCTTTGTTAATAAATGCACCTCTACTCCAGCCTTTTTCCGCATGGCATACAAAATCGGCGTGGTGAGAACCACATCGCCCAAGCTGCTCAAACGGATGACCAAAATTTTCTTCATGATGCGTTTCGCTCAATCAGCGATTCCCCTTTTTCCGATTTGCAAGATACGCTTCAAATTCAACCAAATTCAATGCGTTCAGCGTCTGCGAAGTTTGCAATCCGCCTTTTTGTCCGCTCAAAACCCCAAAATGCATATCCAAATATCCCATTTTCTCATGGGCATCGGGATTTACAGAAACCATAACGCCCTTCTCCATCGCATAATCAATGTATCTCCAATCGATATCAAGTCGATACGGATGCGCATTCAACTCCAAAGCCACCCCATTGGCCGCACAAGCATCAATCACCTTATGATGATCAATTGGGTAACCTTCTCGCATCAAAAGCAAACGACCTGTGGGATGCCCCAATATTGTAGTATATGGATTTTCGATGGCTCTCAGCAATCGGTCCATCGCCTTGTCTTGCGTCATATTTAGGTTACTGTGCACGGATGCCACAATCATGTCGAACCGACCTAAAATCTCAGGCTCATAATCCAAATCACCATTGCCTAAAATATCGCTTTCTATCCCCTTAAAAATCTTAAAGGGCCACAGCTGCTGATTCAAATTATCTATTTCTTCAAATTGCTGCAACACCCGCTCCACCTGAAGTCCACGGGCATACCCCGCCGTTTTGGAGTGATCGCAAATGCCCAAATATTCCATTCCGATTTCCATGGCATACAGCGCCATTTCCTCCACCGAGTTGAGTCCATCCGAATAAGTAGTATGATTGTGCAACACCCCTTTGATGTCGGCATATTTTAACAACGATGCTTCTTCCACGGGTCTTTCCATTTCACGATGTCCTTCGCGGCGGCTGGGCACCACAAAACCAACCCCCTTAGAAGCATAAGTTTCGCGGTCGTTTCCTTTCCAATCTGAAGCAGTATACTCCAACAACTCAAGGTGCCTGGCCGCCGCGCCCCCCTCAAACAACTTCCGATCAAAATCCGCGTGCATCACGACCTCAATTTCCATCACAAACCCTTGTTCGTGCCTCAGAACACCGGATGCCTCATCCATCGACCATCCTTCGAAAGGGTCAATTGAGGATTGATTGCGAACGACTCCTGGATCTATATCGCTAGCAAATTCGACGCTATTGTCGCCGCCTGCGGCGGCGACCTCATCCCACTCCGCCGAAGAAATCCCACTCATCTCCATCGCCGTGGTCAACAACACCAATCGATCTATCACATCACTTTTGCGATAATAATCGCCCGTAAATTCATGTCGCTCATCCCCAAAAACCAATCGCATCCCCGCCAAAAACGATTCCGCATAGGGCATCACCCTCGCCAAATGAAATTTCCCCCTCGCCCCATATGAAAATTCAATCGCTGCCATAATCGTTTGCTGCGTCTTATACCCAAAACCGCTCACTTCCACCAAGCGATTTTGCCGACATGCATCAAACAAATCCTCCACCGTATCAATCCCCAACTCCTGCCAAATCAATCTCACCTTTTTCGGACCCAATCCCTTCACCCCCAACATCGCAATCAACCCCGTGGGCGTAACCGCCAATAAATCCTCCAGCGCCGGAAATTGCCTAGAAACACTGTATTCCACAATCGCTTTGGCCACCGACTTACCCACCCCCGGAATCAACAATAATTGCGATTCTTGCAAATCAGAAAGTGGCTCTTTGATTTTTCGCAAATTGAAAGCACCCGAAGCAAAGGCCTTATACTTAAAAGGATTTTCTTCATGCAACTCAGCCAAACTTGCATACAACTGCAGGGCCTTTACGATTTCATGATTATCCACCGACATATATTCTCAAATCAACCCAAAAGATATCAAACCCCCAAATCCTTTTCAATCACTTGAATTACCTCATCGGCAACCCAAGAACTCAACGCTACACCCATACCGCCCATTCTCACCGCCAAACAAACCCTATCACTGTGCCA
>NSIB01000027.1 GCA_002737625.1 Flavobacteriales bacterium
TATAAGAAGTTGGTTGTTATGGCCAAGGCCAGAATGGGCTTTTTGGGTGCTTACAATCCTAAATTGGGACTCACATTCTTTGAGCGTTTTCAGGTGGGTGGTGCAGGGGTTTTTGGTTATAACATTGCGGCAACGGAGATTATTTCGCAGCGTGGGTACGACAACTATACGATTTCTCAAACGGCGATGGGTGCCCAGGCGGGTGCTCCGATTTTTAATAAATTCACGGTTGAATTGAGGCAGGCGATTACGAACAGTCAAACTGCTACCGTGTATGTGTTAGCGTTTGCAGAGGCAGGCGACGCTTGGTCGAGTATCAATAAATACAACCCATTCCAACTAAAGCGTGCTGCAGGTGTGGGCGTTCGATTGTTTATGCCAATGTTTGGCTTGATAGGCTTAGATTGGGCCTATGGATTTGATTTTAAGCAAGTTCCGGCAAGTGGAAAGTCCACTCAGGTGCACTTCTTTATCGGTCAGCAGTTTTAATTCAGCGAATTACAAATCAAATTTGATTCCTTGTGCCAGGGGCAACGTTTTTCCGTAGTTGATGGTATTTGTTTGCCGGCGCATGTAGGCTTTCCAAGCATCAGACCCACTTTCGCGACCGCCGCCGGTTTCCTTTTCTCCTCCAAATGCTCCACCAATTTCGGCACCAGATGTACCGATATTGACATTGGCAATTCCGCAATCGGACCCCCAAGCGCTAAGGAATTGCTCAGATTCTTGCAAGTTATTGGTAAAAATGGCACTAGAGAGTCCTTGTCGTACTCCATTTTGCAAGGTGATTGCCTCGTCTAAGGTATCGTACTGCATTAAATAAAGGATGGGAGCGAACGTTTCGTGTTGAACTATGTTGAAATGATTTTCCGCTTCGCACAGGGTGGGTTTTACGTAGCAACCGCTGTTGTATTGGTCGCCTGATAGCACTTCTGCACCATAAAGTACTTTACCACCTTCTGATTTTAGCTTTTCGATGGATTCTAGATAGGCATTTACGGCAACTTGATCGATCAGTGGCCCAACGTGGTTGTTTTCATCGAGGGGATTTCCAATTCTTAACTGTCCGTATGCGCGAATCAATTTTTCTTTTACGTCTTGGTAAATGCTACTGTGGATGATGAGTCTGCGGGTGGTTGTGCAACGCTGTCCGGCTGTACCTACGGCACCAAATACAATGGCAACCATGGCCATTTCTAGATTGGCTTCGGGTGTTAGGATGATGGCATTGTTTCCGCCGAGTTCGAGGATGGATTTTCCTAGGCGTTTTCCTACGACTTCAGCCACGCGTTTTCCCATTCTGGTGCTACCTGTAGCGCTGATCAGAGGAATTCGTTCGTCGTGACTCATGGCTTCACCAATTTCTTTATCGCCTTGTACGAGGCAGAAGATGCCTTCGGGTAGGTCGTTGGCTTTGAGCACAGATTGAAGGATATTTTGAACGGCTGCACCACTGGCTGGAGTTTTTTCTGAGGGTTTCCAGATGCAGACGTTGCCACAAATTGCGGCGAGCATGGCATTCCAAGACCAGACTGCAACGGGAAAATTGAATGCGCTTACGATGCCAACGATACCCAAGGGATGCCATTGTTCGTACATTCTATGATTGGGTCGTTCCGAGTGCATGGTAAGTCCGTGAAGCTGACGGCTGAGTCCAACGGCAAAATCACAGATATCGATCATTTCTTGGACTTCACCTAGGCCTTCTTGGAGGCTTTTTCCCATTTCATAGCTTACAAGTGCACCGAGATTGGCTTTATGTGTACGGAGGGCGTCGCCGATTTGGCGGACGATTTCCCCGCGCTTTGGCGCGGGGAAATGACGCCAAACGGCGAACGCAGCTTGGGCGGTTTCCACCACCTGATTGTATGCCTTTATATCTGAGAACTCAACTGTAGTGATTGGTTTTGCATCAACAGGAGAGACAATATCCCTAGAGCGCGGTTGGTTAACTTGTATTGAATTTACACCAGTACTTGCGGGCGACAAGGTGCTGCCAATGCCTAATTCAGATAGTATTTGTTGGATATTCATAACTTCGTTATTACAAAGGTACAGGGGAATTAACTTTCTTTTTTCATCACCAAATAAACCCCCACCAACGACAATAATAATCCTACGATCATATTCCAATGGATGGGTTCTTGGTCAAACAATCCCCAGGCAACGGCCACAATTGGAATCACGAAAGTATTGGTTGATGCCACTACGGCGGTAGTGTGTTCGATGAGGTAGTTAAACATGATCATCGACAAGGCAGAACCCAGGACACCCAAAATACAGATGCATAACAAGGCAAATTGATTATCGGGAAGAAAATTGCCTGTAGTCGTAGCACTGTGCATCTGATAATTTTCAATTGCGCCAGTTTGCCAAAGCACGAACGAATATAAGATCCCCATGAAAACAAAAGGATAAGCCGTTTTAGCCATAGGTGGAATGTTGGCGAGCCTAATTTTAATCAAATTGATGTTATAGCCATATAGAACCGCTGCGCTCAATGCCATTGCTGCGCCGGACAAATTGATTTGCATTCCTTCTTGCCCGAGAATTGATGGCCCCAATAAAAAAACAGCACCAATCAATCCCACTAAAACGCCTAAAAAGCCATTTTTTGATAGTGAACTTTTAAATAAAATTGCACCCACAATTAAAGTAAACATGGGAGTAAACGCATTCAAAATTCCACTCAGACCACTCGGAATCAATTTGCCGGCAGTGCTGAAAAGAAAGGCGGGAATTGCATTGCCCAATAGACCTGTTATGAAGAGATAGTAATAATCTTTGGGTTGCAATAACTTTACAGTTTTACCCGTGGTTTCGTCCAAAACCATCGATTTGGAGCCCCAAGAATACCGGTACACCCAAGGGGTTAAAATCACTCCAGCGAGGAATAGCCTAAGGCCAGCGACCTGAATCGGCGAAAAAACCGCCAAGCCCCTTTTGATCAACATGAAAGAACTACCCCAAATGCATCCCAACAAAACAATCAAGAATAGGGGCAACCATTTAAACTTCATAAAACAAAGGTAGGCGAGTTAAACTGTGTAACTTTCTATTGTGCATCACTTGTGTATTCTCCATTTTGTTTGTTTCCATTTGGAAAGCCATTGCGGATGGTGGAACTTTGTAACATGCGCGGCGGTTTCTTTTGTTTGATTATGGCGATTTGCACATTCCCTGCCTATGGTCAGTCGCTACCCGAGGACTGGATCTGTAAAGAGCATGGTCGCATAGAACATCAATTGCAACGCAGAAACAATTCCGGGGTCAAGCACGGCTATTTGATTGATTATAATCGATGTAAGTGGTGGATCAATCCTAGACGGAATGCCTATTTAAAGGGCGACGTAATGGCGCATTTTACCATCGTAAATAATACAGATTCGGTGGGATTTGATATTACAGCAAACCTAACTGTTGACGATGTGTATGGGAAAAATGGGTCGTTGAAATATCGACGGGCGGGCAATTATCTGTATGCTTATAAGTTAGGTGGATGGAAAGCGGGCGAAAGAGATTCGGTGGGAATTCGATACCAAGGCAATCCAACCAATGGGGGCGGATTTGGCTATTTCACGATCGACAATCACATGAAGGGGCCCATCGTACATACGTTGAGTGAACCTTATGGTGCGCAATACTGGTGGCCTTGTAAACAAAGTCTTCATGATAAAATTGATAGTTTGGATGTTTGGGTTTATACCGATACAGGATTGCTGGCAGCGTCGAACGGAGTTGTAATCAGGGATCAGGTGATCAACGATACCACTCATTTGATGGTGTGGAAACATCGCTATCCTATTGCGACGTATTTGGTGGCTTTTGCGGTGACGAACTATGCTCAGTATACTCAATATGCTCCGTTGGTGGGAAGAGTGAAACCCTTGCCAGTGCTCAATTATGTGTTTCCTCAGTTTTTAACCACAGCGCAGCAAGAAACCAAGCAGGTCTTACCCATGATTCGGTTGTTCGATAGTTTGTTTGTTCGATATCCTTTTGTGGAGGAGAAATATGGCCATGCCCAATTTACATGGGGTGGAGGTATGGAGCATCAGACGATGAGTTTCATGGTGAATTTCTCTTTCGATTTGATGGCGCATGAATTGGCACATCAATGGTTTGGCGATAAAGTGACTTGCGCTACTTGGCAAGATTTGTGGCTGAATGAGGGGTTTGCGACCTATTTAACGGCAATTACATTTGAATATCTTCGACCCAAAGCCGATTGGTTGCAGCGATTGAGAGGCATGCGTGGTGATGTAACAGGGAAAGATGACGGATGTATTTTCCCCAGAGATACACTCAATGTGGGAAGTCTATTTAATGGCAGGCTGACCTATAACAAGGGCGCTTGGGTGTTGCATATGCTCAGAGATAAAATTGGTGATTCGGCTTTCTTCAAGGGCTGCAGGATTTATTTGAATGGCACAGGTCGGAGTTATGGCTTTGGCACAACAACGTCGCTGGAGCAGTGCATGGAACAAGCTAGTGGCCGTAATCTCGATACCTTTTTTAAGCAATGGTATTTTGGTGAAGGATTCCCCTACTTAAAGATCAATTGGAAGCAAAAAGGAGATCAACTTACCATTCAATGCGATCAAACCCCTTCGCATAGCAGCGTCCCGTTTTGGCATGTCAAAGTACCTGTTTTGGTCCGCGGCGAAGGACGGGATTCCTTGATTATTTGGGAACCCAAAACCTTGAGCGAATCGATGAAAATGGGGATGCCCTTTCAGGTGGATACGATGATTTTTGATCCCAATGTTAGAGTGTTGGCAAAGGCTAGCGTTGGGGGTATGAATTTGAATAAAGTGCAACAGAAGTCATTTGTGATTTTCCCAAATCCTGCGCAGAATTCATTTCAAATTTTCGCTCGGAATCCATCCGTGATTGATTTTGAATTGTATAATGCTTTGGGTCAAAAAATGATGACAGGTGGAACCGCCGGTAGAGCAACGAGTGTATTCACAGTTGGCCTCGAGAACATGGCTTCGGGTGCCTATTTCATGAGAATTAATGATGGCAATTTTGTATATTCGTATAAAATTATAAAGCAATGAGGGTTAAATTAAATAAATGGTTTTTGGGCATTATAGCCGTTACGATGGTGTTGGTTGTGGGAATGCAGTCTTGTGGCGAAGAACCCATCAAGCCGCCACCGGCCCCTATTAAAACTGGTGTTCAATTGAATTTTGCCGCCTTGTGGGAAGGCCAGCCACTCACTTTTTTGTCGGGTTATTTTAAAAACAATGCAACTCAACCGGAATACATACAATTCCTCAATTTTGGGATGATTGTCTCCAAACTATCTTTGGTAAAAGAAGACGGAACGGAAGTATTGTTGGGAGATGGTTACCAGTGGATTGACTTTAAGAAGTCTCGCACACAATTTGATTACGAAATGCCCGAAGGATCATACAAGGCCGTGAAGTTTACTTTCGGTATGGATTCAGCTGTAAACCATGGAGATCCAAATCAATGGGGACCTGAGCATCCGTTAAATGGCAATTTAACAGGCATGCACTGGGGCTGGGCTGGAGGATATATTTTCCAAGCCATAGATGGTAATTATAAAGACAGTTTAACGGGCTTGTACAATAAAGGGATGAGTTTTCATGCCGCAACCGACGTGATGAAGCGTGAATTTATCGTCCCTGTAGGAGCGATAGGTGGTGCTTCGGGTTTAATAAGTGTTTCCGCTGGCAAATTGACCAAGGTGAATTTTAATTATCATGTCAATAAATTGCTTCAAGGTGTGGAATTGAAAAAAGGTGCAGTTTCGCATTCTGAGGGCACAAAAGAGGCCGCATTAATGGCTCGTTTATTGTCGAATCTTACAGATTTTAAAGCTTTTGAAGTACCCACTCCATAAGAGTAATGAAAACTAGAATTTGGCTTGGGTTCGTTTTGGTATTGGTTTTTTCTGCTTGTAGGAAAGACCCCAAAGACCCTTTGATTAATCAAGGGGGGACGAAATATGTCCCTACGGTTGTGGATCCTACCACAATCTTCCCAGTGAGTAAATTTGGTCTGCCCAATCTGCCATCAGACAACTCTTTCACTGAAGAAGGTATTTATTTGGGACGGATGTTGTTTTACGATCCAATTTTGTCGTTTGATAGTTCGGTGAGTTGCGGTAGTTGCCATCGTCAACAAAATGCATTCTCAGATCCAGTAATTTATAGCAATGGAATTTATGGTCTGAAAACGGGTCGCAATTCTTCGGCATTAATTAATTTGGCCTACAGTAAGAAATTCTTTTGGGATGCCAGGCAAACTACGTTGCGTGAACTGGTTTTTGAGCCCATTCAAGCTCACAACGAGATGGCAATGACCTTGCCTTTGTTATCGAAGAGATTGGCCAAGGCGAAGCGGTATGTAGAATATTTCGACAAAGCTTTTGGAAGCGAGCCCAATGTTTTCAACATGTCAAAAGCGTTGGAGCAGTTTTTATTGTCCATTGTGAGTCAAAATAGTTTGTTCAATGATTTTTTTCCCGGCCGTTTCTCGTTGTTGAACGACGAGCAAAAGCGGGGAGCTTTGCTATATAATGGATTGGTAGACTTTGATGGCGTCACGGGCTTAACAACCGGCACCGATTGTTTCCACTGTCATGGCGGGGCATTGGCCCAACAGAACAACCCAGATATGGGCGGAATTACGAACAACGGGTTGGATGGAAGTTTTAGCGATAGGGGCTTTGGTGCAATTACAAATAATCCGTTAGATCGAGGATTGTTTAAGACACCTACGCTTTTAAATGTTGCTGTGACCGGTCCTTATATGCATGATGGAAGATTTACTACATTGGATCAAGTCATTGATCATTACAGCGACAATATGAATTTTCAATCGCCTACCATTAGTCCGATGTTAACAGCGCACAGCAATAAACAATTGCTACTCTCAAAGCAGCAGAAAGCCGATTTGAAAGCATATTTATTGACGATGACCGATACGGTATTTATTAAGAATCCGGCGTATTCAAATCCGTTCAAAAAGTAATCGAGAATTAATAAGCAAGCACTGGACTGAGCCAGCGTTCCGCGGTTTCTAAATCCATTCCTTTACTTTCTGCGTATAACACCACTTGGTCTTTGTTGATTTTACCCAGTCCGAAGTATTTACTTTGGGGGTGGGCAAAATACCAGCCGCTGACGGAGGCAGCGGGTAGCATGGCCATGGATTCGGTTAAAATGATACCTGCATATTCAGGGGCTTGGAGTAGGTTAAACAACGTAGATTTTTCGGTGTGGTCTGGACAGGCTGGGTAGCCGGGCGCAGGCCGGATGCCCTGGTATTTTTCGCGGATGAGGTCTTCGTTGCTCAACTGCGTTTCATCGGCGTATCCCCAGAATTCGGTTCTTACTTTTTGATGCAATACTTCTGCAAAGCTCTCTGCCAATCGATCTGCTAGGGCTTTGGCCATGATCGATTGATAATCGTCGTACTGGGCCTCAAAAGCTGCCACAATGGGCTCTAAACCGATTCCAGTTGTTACAGCAAATCCACCAAAGTAATCCACCTGATCATCGGCGATAAAATCTACCAGAGAATAATTTGGCAAGCCGCCTGCCATTTTACGTTGTTGACGCAAGAAGTGGAAGGTTTCCAATGCCGCTGATCCATCCATATCATTCTTTGCTTCTTCCGCTGAATTATATACCGCTACATTTTCTCCGAATTTTTTGGCGGGCAAAATATACCAAACGCCTTTGGCGGTCAATTTTTTGTTCTCAACCAAATCATTCAACATCGTTTTTGCATCGTGAAGCAGCTTCTTCGCTTCGGATCCCACGATTTCGTCTTGTAAGATTGCTGGGTACTGACCGGCCAACTCCCAGGTTTGGAAGAAGGGCGTCCAGTCGATGGTATCTACCAAATCAGACAACGGAACTTCGATGGCATGAATGCCGATTTGTTTGGGTTCTAGCACAACGCCATCGTGTTTCCAACGATTGGCAATGGCATCTTCTACGGTAATTAAATCTTTGGTAGACTGACGTTTGGCGTGATTTTCTGCCAATGCAATATATTCGTCTTTGATTTTTTTGGCGAAGTTAGCTTTGGTCTCATCGCCCAACAAACTTCCGGCAACTGGAACGGATCGAGAGGCATCCAATACATGGACAATGGGATGTTCGTAGACCGGTGAAATTTTTACCGCTGTATGGATTCTGGAGGTTGTTGCACCACCGATCAACAATGGGGTTGTCATTCCGCGCCTTGTCATTTCCTTGGCCACATGCACCATTTCATCCAAACTGGGCGTAATCAAACCGGATAGTCCGATGATATCAGCACCCCAGGATTGGGCTTCATCCAATATTTTATCGGCGGGAACCATTACACCGATGTCTTTTATTTCGTAATTGTTACAAGCCAATACCACACCAACTATGTTTTTGCCAATGTCGTGTACATCCCCTTTTACCGTAGCCATTAAGATTTTCCCTTGGGCTTTGGCATTGGGATTGAGGGCTTTTTGGGCTTCTAGGTAGGGTTGTAGATAGGCCACAGATTTTTTCATAACCCTTGCACTTTTCACCACCTGAGGCAGGAACATTTTTCCAGCGCCGAACAAGTCGCCCACGTGGTTCATTCCATCCATCAGAGGTCCTTCTATTACATGCAGGGCTTGTTTGTATTTTTGAAATGCTTCTTCGGTGTCTTCGTCTATGAACTCGGTGATCCCTTTGATCAAACTATGACTCAGGCGTTCTTCTACAGTGGTTAATCGCCAAGCTTGTGTTTCTTCAACCTTTTCTTCTTTTTTTCCTTTGAACTGATCGGCCAATGTTACCAATCGTTCGGTGGCATCGTCTCTGCGATTCATCAAAACATCCTCAACGTGTTCGAGCAGGTCTTTTGGAATTTGATCGTAGATTTCAACCATACCTGCATTCACAATCCCCATGTCGAGGCCGGCTTTGATGGCATGATATAAAAATGCAGAGTGCATGGCCTCTCTCACACGGTCGTTGCCACGGAAGGAGAAACTGATATTGGATACACCACCAGACACTTTGGCACCTGTAAGATTTTGTTTGATCCAACGGGTGGCGTTAATAAAGTCTACCGCGTAGTTGTTGTGTTCATCAATTCCCGTTGCAACGGTTAAAATATTGGGGTCAAAAATGATATTGTTTACAGGAAATCCGATGCTTTTAAGAACATCATAGCTGCGTTTACAAACATCAATTTTGCGTTGAAAGCTATCTGCCTGACCGGTTTCATCGAATGCCATAACCACTACAGCGGCGCCATAACGATGTACCAATTTGGCTTTTTGTATAAACGCGGCTTCACCGTCTTTCAGAGAAATTGAATTCACGATGCCCTTGCCTTGGAGACATTTCAAACCGGCTTCAATGACTTCCCATTTGCTGGAATCAATCATCAATGGTACACGCGAAATGTCTGGCTCAGCGGCAATCAAATTTAGGAATGTGACCATGGCTTCTTTGCCATCGAGCATCCCTTCATCCATATTCACATCAATGACTTGGGCTCCGTTTTCAACTTGTTGCCTTGCTACATCCAAGCCTCGATTGTAGTCACCGGCGAGGATCATTTTGGCGAACTGACGACTACCGGTAACATTGGTACGTTCACCGATGTTTACGAAGTTGGTTTCACGGGTGACTGTGAAAGGCTCAAGGCCCGCAAGACGGAATAAAGAAGGAAAGGAGGTGTTCACTGTTCAGCAAATTTCGTTAAAATCTATGTAACTGCTACAATTGATAGGCGATTCACATGGCTTTATACCAAGAAAAAAGGGGTTTCTACAACAAACTAGGCCATTTGGATGGGTTGCTCTCGTGCATCATCTGGTAAATGGTACTGAAAACAGTGTCAACCGAAGGCTTGCTGAAGTAATCACCATCGCTACCATAAGCGGGTCGGTGTTCATTGGCAGTGATTGTAATTGGAGTACTATCGAGATGCTTATAACCCCCTTGAATTTCAAGCACTTGCTGCATCATATAGGATGTTGCTCCACCAGGAACGTCCTCGTCTAGGAATACAATTTTATTGGTAGATTTTAGACTTTCCACGATGCTGTGATTGACATCAAACGGCAATAAAGTTTGTACGTCTATAAGTTCAACACGAATGCTATAATCAGCCAAAAGTTCACAGGCTTCTTGAGCAATTCTGCAACATGAGCCATAGGTGACCAATGTGACATCCTCACCGTAGCGTAGAATATCGGGACGACCAAAGGACACGGTAAATTCGCCAATATTGCTAGGCAATCTCTCTTTGATGCGATATCCATTCAAACATTCGATAACCAAAGCAGGTTCATCAGAACGCAGCAGAGTATTATACATTCCTGCGGCTTGGGTCATGTTTCTTGGCACACATACATGCATTCCCCTAACAGCGTGGATGATCATCCCCATAGGACTTCCGGAGTGCCAAATACCTTCCAAACGATGTCCTCTTGTACGTATGATAATGGGTGTTTTTTGTCCGCCTTTTGTCCGATACTGCATGGTAGCAATATCATCGCTCATGGGCTCTAGGGCATACAAAAGGTAATCCAAATATTGAATTTCGGCGATGGGCCTTAAACCTCTCATGGCCGCACCGATGCCTTCGCCAATGATGCTCCATTCTCTGATTCCTTTGTCGGTGACGCGCAATTCGCCATATTTTTCTTGCATTCCCGAGAAACCTTGGTTTACATCACCAATTTTTCCGACGTCTTCTCCAAAGGCAAAAACACGTGGATCGCGCTCTAGATTGGCATCGAAACAAGCACGAACTACCTGATAACCGTCTACGATTTCGTCTGTTAACTGGGCCGGAACTTCAGTTACGTTGAGAACGCGATTTTCACTTTCGCTGTATACGTGACTGCTATACCGTTGGCCATTGATGGCTTCGAACTTCTTCAAATAATCCAACAGTGGCTGTCGCGCCGCCGCTGCTGCATTGACAGTGGATCTCAGTGCTTTATGAATGGCTACGCCCATATCTCGGCGGATAGGATCTTTGGCATCACTCAATTCTTTTGCGATTACACTGAGTTCGGGCGAAACGGTTGCCGCCAATTGATTGAGCAAAGTAATTAACTCACTCACCTCAGATCTTATGGGTTCTAGGAAATCGGTCCAAGCTTGTTTTTGGGCAGCTTTTACCGTTTGGGTTGCTGCATTTTCGATATTGACAATTTCGTCTTCAGCTGCGAGATCTTGGCTGATAATCCACTGACGCATTTGCAGGATACCATCAAATTCTGTTTCCCATTCTAGGCGTTCTTTGCTTTTATATCTCTCATGACTTCCTGAAGTAGAATGGCCTTGCGGCTGTGTTACTTCGGTTACGTGAACCAAAACAGGGGTATGCTTTTCACGACAGATATCGGCGGCTTGCTTGTACACCCGACATAATTCGGGATAGTTCCAACCGCGTGCAGTTAAAAGTTCAAGTCCTTTTCCTTCTTCGTTGCTTTGGAAACCGCGCATTAAAGCGGCGATATTTTCTTTTGCTGTTTGATATTGAGCAGAGACAGAAATACCGTAACCATCATCCCAGAGGCTCATCAACAGTGGGACTTGCATCACACAAGCGGCATTCATTACTTCCCAGAAAATCCCTTCCGAAGAGGAAGCATTTCCAATGGTTCCAAATGCGATTTCATTTCCTTTGTTCGAAAACTGATCAAATTGATGCAGATCTGGATTTTCGCGGTACAACTTAGAAGCCACTGCTAAACCCAATAATCGGGGCATTTGGCCGGCGGTGGGAGATATATCGGCGCTGCTGTTGTATCGATCGCTTTGTGACAACCAGTTGCCTTGATCGTCAAGAAGGCGAGTTGCAAAGTGTCCATTCATGGAACGACCGCCACTTGCCGGTTCTTTTTCAGTATCTGGGATTGCGTAAAGTTGAGCAAAAAAGGCATGAACGCTGCTCATTCCTTTGGCAAACATGAAGGTTTGGTCGCGGTAATAACCACTGCGCCAATCTCCTGGTTGGAATACTTTGGCCATTGCGAGTTGCGCAATTTCTTTACCATCACCAAAGATGCCAAACTTGGCTTTACCAGTAAGTACTTCTTTTCTACCAATCAAACTCGCTTGTCGACTTTCAAAAGCGATGCGATAATCATTGAGGACTTCTTGTACAAAGGCTTCTTTGCTGATTTCCGCGGGTTTTTGAGCTACCTCTTGCATGCGACTGCAAAGATAGGGAAATTTGATTTGGCCGTATTCATCTCGTTTGGGTGTTTGATGCCTTGTCTTTGCTAACTTTGCCTTTTATGCCACTTTTTGAACTCGTTGCCCCATTCACACCTACTGGAGATCAGCCCGAGGCAATTCGTCAGCTGGTGGAGGGGTTGAATTCCGGCGTGCGCGCTCAAACATTATTAGGGGTCACTGGGTCGGGCAAAACCTTTACCATGGCCAATGTAATTGCGCAAGTTCAACGTCCGATTTTGGTATTAAGCCACAACAAAACGTTAGTATCCCAACTTTACGGCGAGTTTAAGCAGTTTTTCCCCAACAATGCGGTGGAGTATTTTGTGAGTTATTACGATTATTATCAGCCTGAGGCATATATCCCATCGTCCAATACCTACATCGAAAAAGACTTAAATATCAATGATGAGATCGAAAAATTGCGTTTAAAAACGGTTTCTAGTTTATTGAGTGGAAGGCGGGATGTGATTGTGGTTGCGAGTGTCAGTTGTATTTATGGTGCGGGAAATCCGGCGGATTTTGAAAGTACCATTATTCGATTGGCGAAGGGAGATATTATTGCGCGCAATGCATTGTTATTCAAATTGGTAGAATGTTTATATAGTAGAACCACGGCAGATTTTAATCGGGGCACTTTCCGGGTAAAAGGCGATACTGTGGATGTGCATTTGGCTTACAACGACTTTGCGTATCGCATTTCATTTTTTGGGGATGAGATTGAGGAAATCATCAGTTTTGATCCTGTGAGCGGTAGAAAAATTGAATCGAACGAAAACGTAGCAATTTATCCGGCCAATTTGTATGTGAGTCCTCGAGAGCGAATGAAAGATATTATTTACCAGATTCAGGATGACTTGGTTTTACAATTGGAATATTTTCGAGAGCAGGGCAGATTTTTAGAAGCAAAGCGATTGGAAGAGAGGGTGAATTTTGATTTGGAAATGATTCGTGAGCTGGGGTATTGCAATGGGATTGAGAATTACTCCCGGTATTTTGACCGTCGGGAAGTGGGCGACAGACCGTTTTGTTTGATGGATTATTTTCCCAAAGACTTTTTGTTGGTGGTGGATGAAAGCCATGTATCCATACCTCAAATTCGGGCTATGTATGGAGGTGACAGGTCTAGAAAAGTAAATTTGGTAGATTATGGATTTCGTTTGCCTGCTGCGATGGACAACCGACCATTAAAGTTCGATGAATTTTATCAGGTAGTTAAGCAAGCAGTTTATGTGAGTGCAACCCCTGCAGATTTTGAAGTGCAGGAGAGTGAGGGCATATTGGTTGAGCAGTTGATTAGACCTACGGGGTTATTGGATCCACAAATTATTATACGTCCGCTGGCGAATCAGGTGGATGATTTAATTGAAGAAATCGACAACCGCATCAAGATGAAGGACCGGGTTTTAGTGACAACACTTACCAAACGGATGGCGGAGGAACTAACCAAGTATTTGGGTCGTTTGGGAGTTAAAGTGGACTACATTCACAGCGAAGTAAAAACGTTGGACCGGGTGGAAATTTTACGCAATTTGCGTTTGGGCGTGATTGATGTGTTGATTGGCGTGAATTTATTGCGTGAGGGTTTAGATTTACCTGAGGTGAGTTTGGTTGCGATCATGGATGCCGACAAAGAAGGTTTTTTGAGAAGCCAAACGGCCTTAGTTCAGACAATCGGTCGTGCTGCACGGAACGATAGAGGGTTGGTTATCATGTATGCTGATAAAATCACTGAGAGTATGCGGAAAACCATCGAGGAAACGGATCGAAGAAGGGAGAAACAAGTAAAATACAATTTAGAACATGGCATAACGCCAAAAACGGTATTAAAAAGCAAGGAAGAGATTTTCCGTTCTACTTCGTTGGCCGATGCAAAGCGGGGTGACTTGGATCCAGGGGCTACGGGGACTCAGTATTCGATGCCAGAGAGCAGAATCAATATGGTTGCTGACCCAGTGGTTGCCTACATGGATAAAGCAGGGATTGAAAAGATGATTGTGCGGACTGAGAAAGATATGATGAGAGCTGCCAAGGAAATGGAATTCATGGAAGCGGCAAGATTGCGCGATGAGCTGGATATGCTCCGGAATCGACTTAAGGAATTGTAACTGAGGCGCTGCAAACGGCACTCATACAAAAACAACCTCCCACGGGAACTTTTTTGTTGGGGTTGAATGAGAATACGTTGGAAAAAATGTTTGCTGGCGGTGTTGCGAAGAGTCCGCCATTCCGATTTTCATTGATCACCAAATTAAACCATGCAAAAACCAATGCATTGATGGAATGGATTTCCAATCTTACGGTTTCTCCAGTTTTGTAGGATCTCGAAAAATCATTGACTTGATTGTATCGCACTGGGTAAATAAATAGTTTTCCGTCCTGTCCGTTGGAAGTATTTCCCATGTCGGCTGAAATATTTAATTGGTTGATGCTGTTTGAAAAGGTATCGTTCCGGAATGTTTTTATCCAATAAAAGTCGCCTTGACCAACGCGATCGTTTGCATACAATTCAACATATTTGCCCGTTGTATTGATTGGCGGTCCGTTGCCTTCAACATCAACTAGGTGCAGAGAGTCGATAACAGTGGTTGGGTTTAATCGCGAAAAGCTCACCAAGGTATCTCTATTTATTACCACTAGTAGGGCATAATCATGTCCAATGGAAAAGGTATCGCCCGTAACTGGATTGGGGATAAATTGGTATTTCCCGTTGTTGGTATATTTGAAAACGAACAATTTTGGAAAAGAGGCCGTTTGGTCTACAATGGAGACCTGCGCACTGGCGATGGCGGGTTCTTTGCCTGTGGAATCAAAGTATCCAATGCTACGGGTGAGGCGAATCGTTTGGGTGTCGCGTTGATTATTTACAAACGCATCGACAACAATTTTGGGTGATGTATTTATCACATCAACTTGTATCACGTCTTCACAGGAACCGAAAAGTGTAACTGCTATCACCGCAATCAAGACATTAAATATTGATTTTTTGGAGGAGAGTTGTTGGATTTTCATAACTGCTGATTAGAATTTGAAGTTGTAAGAAACGGCGGGGATGATACTTCCAATTACGCTGTATCGGATGGCTGCGTTTTGGCCCAGATCTTTGTAGTTGGTAGAGAAATAAATACTAAATGGGTTACGACGGTTGTATGCGTTGTAGCAAGAAAATACCCAATAACTTTCAAATGTTTTGGTCTTTTTTCGGGTATAGGTCGCGCTCAGATCGAGACGATGATATGTTGGGTTGCGAACGTTATTTCTCGCATTGGAACCCGCATCAGGGACAACATAGCCTTGCACCGAGTACTGGCCGGTATAAAAAGTGGCGGGTGTGCCTGTGCTAAAGACAAAATTGGCAGCGAATTCCCATTTTTGATTCAATTGATATTGACTGACAATATAGAGATTGTGTTTTCGATCGAAGCGATTGGGGTACCAATTGCCATCGTTGATTCCGGTCACTTGGCGTTCGGATCTAGCGAGCGTATAACTTACCCAACCTGTGAGTTTGCCATTGTTTTTCTTGACGTAAACTTCCATGCCATAGGCACGACCGATTCCGCGCAGAAGATCTGCTTCTAACAATTCGTTTAGCAATAGACTGGCGCCGTCTACATAATCGACTTGGTTCTGGAGTTTTTTGTAATATCCTTCGATGTTGGCCTCGTAATCGGTTGCTTTTCCAAAGTTCTTAAAATATCCAATGGCGATTTGATCTGCAATTTCGGGTTTCACGTTATTTGTTGTGGGTTGCCAAACATCAAATGGGACGGATGCGGCGGTATTTGAAATGAGGTGGAGGTTCTGAACCATACGATTGTACCCCCCTTTGATTGCACTACTTTCATTGAGTTGGTATTTAAATCCCAAGCGAGGTTCAGGATTTATGTAATTGGCAACCACTTGTCCTTTTGTTGTAGAGTATACACTATCCAATACGCCTTGCTTACCGGGTTCTCGGTTAAACAAATAGACTTTACCAGGCCCAAGGTAGATGAATTGACTTACACGAATTCCCGCACGTATTGAGAATCTGCCATTGGCATTCCAATCATCTGAAATGTATACTGCATTTTCCAGCGCATATCGGTCGGGTAGGCCAAATTTAAGATCCAAGGATTTTGATTTTGCTCTTGCCTCACCGGGAATAAATCGGTAGTAAGTTGATTGTAACCCAAAAGCGACGGTATTTTTGGGATTTAGGAAGTAGTTGAAATCAACTTTTGCGCTGTTGTTGACGATGTTACTTTTCCAATTGAAGGTGACATCACGGTTGGTGAATTCTAGATTGTATCTGTAACGAGAATAATAATAGGTAAAGTTGGAGAACAGTCTTTTGTTGAAGACGTGGTTCCATCGGGCTGTTGCGGTTGAATTGCCCCATTTTACGCCAAAAAGACCTGCGGCTTTAAAAACATCATCTCCGATATAAGTAGAGATATAAATATTGTCGCGCTTGTAACTGTAATTGGCTTTTGCGGTTAAATCGTAGAAATAGAACTGACTTCCTGCCAAATTTTCGGGAAGGAAAGGCTTGGCCAATAAATCGATATAGGAACGTCTGCCGGATACGATAAAACTTGATTTCGCTGGCGTTTTTAATGGCTTTTTAAAGTCTTTAAGACTGGGTTTGGTTAGGGGGCCTTCGAGGGTAAAACGACTAAAAATGGTGCCCATTCCGCCGGTGGCTTGATATTTTCGTTTGTTTCCGTCCCGCGTTTTTACATCCAGTGTTGAGCTCAATCGTCCGCCATAATTGGCTGGGATACCCCCTTTGACAAGTTCAACATCTTTTACGGCATCGGGATTAAAAATCGAAAAGAAACCGAATAAATGAGCCGAGTTAAAAACAGGGGCTTCGTCCATCAGGACAAGGTTTTGATCGATGCTGCCACCGCGAACATTAAAGCCAGAGGCACCTTCACCAACGGTGGTTACGCCGGGTAGGAGTTGAATGCTCTTAATGACATCTGCTTCACCCAGAAGTGCGGGGATTTTTTTGATTGTTTGCCCCGAAATATTTTGGGTTGATATATCCAGGGATTTTACGTTATCGTTTTTCTTCGCTTTAATTGTCACGATCCCTATCTGGTCCGATTCCGGTGCTAGGTAATAGTTTTGTTCGATGTTTTGCGTTATTTCAAACGATTCGGTGAAAATTTCGTGGGCCGCTGCCACAACTGTTATTTGAATTAGACCCGCCGGTAGCATGAGGCTAAAAAATCCATAGCTATTGGTTGTACTTCTAAATTCTTTGCCAGTGGGTGTTATGCCAATGATTTGCGCTTTGATGAGGGTTTCTCTGTTTAAACTGTCCTTTACGTAACCAGATAATGTGAGATTTTGTGCGAAACTGCCGTAGATCAGAAAAAATGTAAGTAGCGTAAATAAGGAGCGGCGCATTTGGTTTTCAAAGGTAATTAGGGAGTTAACAAATGAGACGCTGTTTTGTCGATGAAATTTTGGGTTTCACAAGAAATATGTAGAGTTAAAACACAAACAGACATCCAATTGGATGTCTGTTTGTTACTCCTTAAGGAATAATTATGATTAAATACGATCTTTCATCGCTACAAATGGGCGATGGGTTTCACCCGTATAAATTTGGCGAGGGCGGGCGATGGGTTGTTTTTCTTTGCGCATTTCTTGCCATTGACTAATCCAACCAGGTAGACGGCCCATTGAGAATAATACGGTAAAAAAATCCGTTGGGAAGCCCATTGCGCGATAAATGATTCCAGAATAGAAATCTACATTGGGGAATAATTTGCGCTCAATGAAATATGGATCGGTAAGCGCGGCTTCTTCTAGTTGCATGGCAATTTCAAGTACCGGATCCTTTACGCCAAGTTTTTCCAATACATCGGTGCACGCTTTTTTGATGATTTTGGCACGGGGATCAAAGTTTTTATAAACGCGGTGACCGAATCCCATCAAACGGAAAGAATCGTTTTTGTCTTTCGCCTTGTTGATCCATTTTTGAACATTACCCCCATCATTTTGGATTTGCTCAAGCATTTCCAATACTTCTTGGTTGGCGCCGCCATGCAAAGGACCCCATAGGGCAGAGATACCAGCAGAAATACTGCTGTACAAGTTTGACTGTGAACTACCCACGATTCGAACGGTGCTGGCACTGCAGTTTTGTTCGTGGTCGGCGTGTAAAATGAGCAATTTGTTCATCGCACTCACCAATACTGGATCTGGCTCGTACTCCGGCATGGTCACTTGACCAAATGTCATATTTAGGTAGTTGGTCACATAGTCCAAACTATTCTTTGGGTAAACGGTTGGATGACCATTGCGTTTTTTGTAGATCATTGCGCAGATGGTAGGCATTTTCGCCATCAAACGTAGTATGGTTCTATTGATAGACTCTTCAGGGCGATGGGGGTTCAATGCTTTAGGATAATATAAACCAAGTGCCGCAACCATACTGGATAACTGACCCATCGGGTGAGATCCGGTTGGGAACGAATTGAACATTGCAAGAAGACCTTCATTGGCTAAGGTATGTTCTTTGATTGTGCCAGTAAACCCTTCGTATTCTGCAGCGTTGGGTAGCTTTCCATAAAGCAACAAATAGGAAACTTCCAAGAATGATGCGTGTTCCGCAAGGTCTTCGATGGAGTATCCGCGGTGATGCAATATACCTTCTTCACCATCCAAAAAGGTGATTGCACTTTTGGTAGAACCCGTATTTCTAAAACCAATATCTAACGTAATATGTCCCGTTAAATCCCTTAACTTACTAATATCGATGGCTTTTTCACCTTCGGTTCCAACGATTATTGGGAATTCGTACTCTTTTCCTTCTACTATAATTTTTGCTGTTTCAGACATGGGTAATTTTTAAACGGATTTTGACTTGTGCGAATATAGTTTATCGACGGAAAATCCCCAAGCAGGGTGGACAAATCCTAACGAAAACCATTAAAATTTAACTACCAATTTCATTAAATCCCTTGGAGGTGAGTTGAAATCGGGTTTTGCGAATTTTATCAATATCAAATGAACCGAGCACCTTGTCGTCTTTTCCAATGGCTTTGATATAACCGTAATGATGCAACTGACGGATGATATCAACCGTTACATTGATTGGGAAGCCGGTATCCTCCATGACTGTAATGGGAGTTTCTGCGTGAATTAAGCAGAGCAATACTTTTCGTTCATCGCCGCCGATTTCAAACATCAGTCGAACTTTTCAGGACGCATTTGCGGGAAGAACAACACCTCTTGGATGCTCTGTTGATTTGTAAGCATCATGGTAAGTCGATCAATGCCCACACCCAAGCCACTGCTTGGTGGCATGGCATATTCTAGGGCCCGCACAAAATCATGATCGTATGCCATGGCTTCTTCATCTCCTCGTGCTGCCAATTTGAGTTGGTCTTCAAATCGCTCTTTTTGGTCGATAGGATCGTTTAGCTCGGTATAAGCGTTTGCAATTTCCTTTCCGTTTACAAAGAGTTCAAATCGTTCAACCAATCCTGGCTTGGAGCGATGTTTTTTCGTGAGCGGACTCATTTCTATGGGGTAATCGGTGATAAATGTGGGTTGGATTAGATGGGTTTCTGTGCAGGCGCCAAAGATTTCATCGATCAACTTTGCGATACCCATTTGCGCGGTGACTTCACAGCCCAAATTTTTGGCTTCGGCACCCAATTCTGCCTCTGATTTCCCTTCGATATCTATGTTGCCATATTTTTTAATCGCTTCAGCCATCGTCAGACGAGCATAAGGCTTGGCAAATGAAATTTCGTTTTCTCCCACCATTACTGTAGTTGATCCGGCCACGTCTTTCGCGCAGGTTTCTAGCATTTCCTCTACAAACTCCATCATCCAATAGTAGTCTTTGTAGGCGACATAGATTTCCAGACCCGTGAATTCCGGATTGTGCGTACGATCGATGCCTTCATTGCGGAAGTTTTTTGCAAACTCATACACACCATCGAATCCCCCAACGATCAAACGCTTTAGGAACAATTCATTGGCGATGCGGAGATACAATGGAATGTCTAACGCATTGTGATGGGTCATAAACGGCCTCGCTGCGGCACCACCGTGAACCGTTTGGAGTATGGGTGTTTCCACCTCTAAGTACCCTCTGTTATTAAAGGTATTTCTGAGGCTTTGAATGACTTTGGTTCGTTTGATAAAGGTTTCTTTGAATTGCGGATTCACTACCAGATCCACATAACGCATTCTGTATCGGGCTTCGGGGTCGGTGAAGGCATCATAAATATTACCCTCGGCGTCTTGTTTTGGCAACGGCAATGGGTTGAGGCATTTTGACAACAGCATTAGTTCAGTTACATGCACTGAAATTTCGCCTGTTTGTGTGGTAAATATATGGCCCTTTACGCCAATGATATCACCGATATCGAGCAATTTTTTGAAGACAGTATTGTAAAGATCTTTGTTCTCGTCTGGGCAGATTTCGTCGCGGTTCACATAGATTTGGATACGTCCGCTAGAGTCTTGCAAATCGGCAAAGGCGGCTTTTCCCATAATACGACGGGTCATGAGGCGACCGGCCAAAACCACTTCCTTCCATTTCTGATCCTCTATGCTGTTGGCGTATTCTGTGCGAATATCGGTAGCCAAGCAATTTACAGGGTAAAGTGCAGCGGGGTAAGGATCGATGCCAAGGGCTCTTAGTTGTTCGAGAGATTGACGGCGAAGGAGTTGTTGTTCGTTGAGGGTAGTTTCCATGCGATTTGGCTTGCAAAATTAGCCAAAATTCGCGATATTATTGGGGTGAATCGCTTGGGATATCGTTTGCTGATTCTTCGGTGTTTTCTGGCTCTATTGGGGCCGATTGTTTGCTGATTTTGCTACTTCCAAAGGCCATTTCTATGGAATCTTTAGAGAAAAAGGAATTTTGACCCATAATCATAACCGCAACCCCAACTGTGATACAGGCATCCGCGAAGTTCCAGATGGGTGAAAAGAAAACGAAGAACTGACCACCCCACAGAGGCAGCCATTCAGGCAAATGTCCTTCCCAGAGTGGAGCGTAAAACATATCTACCACTTGGCCTTCAAACCAACCACCGATATATTGGTTTTCTGCGGCATAGATCACACCGTAAAACACGGAATCAATGATATTTCCCAGCGCACCGGCAAGCACAAGAGAAAGTGATAGTCGCAGTCCCCAGTGCGCGTTGTTTTTGATGCTTTTCAGCAGGCACCAAAAACCCACAATCGATACTACAATTCGGAAAAGGGTCAGAATCAACTTGCCAACTTTACCGCCGCCAAAGAGTTTCATTCCATAGGCCATCCCATCATTTTCGATGAAATAAATTTTGAACCAATCCCCAAAAAT
>NSIB01000028.1 GCA_002737625.1 Flavobacteriales bacterium
CTACCGCTTCCACAACCCATGTCGAAAATACGGGCTGTTGTTGGGGCAGACTGTAATAGGGGCAAAATTTCCGATTCAAACTGTCTCTTTTCGCGCAAAAACAGTGTTTCCGCTGAGGTCAACGACGCCCTACCACTTTGGGTGGTATGGTAATTTGCATACAGTACTTTTCTATATCCTACTGACATTTTGATACGATATTATAACAATTTTAAGAGACCGTTGCTTTTAGAGGTATATCAATCACGGACATAATCGAAACGGCGGTTGCAATCAATTTCTCTGAGCCATCATCAAAAACATCAAAAACTTGACCTTCACAGAATATAAGATTTTGACCGGCTTTGGTAACCTTACCCGTAGATCGAATTTTCTGTGAAACCGATGGATTTACATAGGAAACCTTCAAATCAACAGTCACAACATTTTTTGCGGTATTGCCATTACCAAAAATCGCCGTATAGGCCGCAATGCCCGTAGTAACATCACACATCGTGGCTGTAACACCGCCATGGGTAAAGCCCGTATGCTGCATGTGATGCGGTTTGATATTCAATTCCATCGCCGCAAAATGCGTATCTATGTCGGTTAACTCCAACCCAATAAACTGAATAAACTGATTCTCTTTAAGTCGAGCCGCCATGTATGACATTAATTCCTGATTCATTTTGATTTTTATTTGATTGGATTATACGTAGACGCTTGCAAAAATGGGTTGGCATTTACATTTCGCCAAATTTGATCGAGGTTGGCATCATTCTTCGTGGCAAATGTTTGTGCGATGCGCATGCCAATGAAATTGCCTATCAATGGCGGACAATCTTCTGGTACTGCACCACCAAAGGTCTTGTTGCCAAAAGCAAAATATCGTTTATAGTCGTTGAATTTGGTGCTAAAAAGCAACTTATTATCCAAAAAATGCTTCCAGATCTGACCTTCTTCACGCATCATCCACTTCCATTCCTTTTCGTCGTACCCCAACAATTCCCATGGATTCCGATCGGGGAATAAAGCCATCAAACTATACCACAATTTGCCTTGAAACATCATTTCCTCCAACATATTATTTCGTTTGTGTGTTGGTTCAAAGCGCATTTTTAGGTAATTCCACATCAATTGAGACGCCACCTGATCGCTACCATTGTAACGATTAAAAAAGGGGGGCATTTCTAGCAATGCATAGGCAGGAAAAGTATCGTTGAGGAACATCTCTTCGCTAAAGGCCAAGATGACTTCTTGTTGATGAGATATGGGATTGACAACCGTATCGACGAAGGTATTGTAATTGCTAAATTGGGAGAGATATCCGTAGACGGTTGCCTTTGGTGTTCCTGGGATTTCTTGTTGCAGATTACCCCAAGCCTGTTCCAAATCTGCCTTCCATTGGGTATTTTTCTGATAATGCGATTTTACCACGTTAAAAACAGGCGTGTTCTGAAGCAACCAATATTGTAGATATTGCGCTCTTGCGGTGTCGGAAATGGGACCGAAACGACCAAAATCCATCACTTCATACATCCAAAGGGAGAAAAAGCGACCATATTTATTGCGCAACGCAACAACGTCTGATGCGCCACAGCCCTTTGTACGCAATCCGTCTAACTCCATCGCAAAGTCTGAATATTCCAATTTTACCGGTGCCGCTTGCTTCTTGGGTGTACAAGAAATTAGAATCACCACAAAAAGGGGATAAATCCAACTGCATTTAATGGTATGATTGTTGTTTTTTTGCATGAAACGTATGAAACTACAAAGAAACACTTCTTTTGGCATAGCTGCTACCTTGCTTTTTGCAGGTTTTGCAAATTTACATGCTCAAAGCGCACCCAACGTAAAGATGGGTTTGCGCGTTAGCCCAAATTTTAGCTGGATCAAAATCCAAGAAGGATCTATGTCGAACGACGGACTTGGACTCGGATTCTCTTACGGCGTTACGGCTGATTTCGCAATGTTTAAAAGTACAAACTATTGGCTGGCAACTGAATTATCGGTTTCTACGATTCCGGTACTTGCCAAAAGCAATACAGAATTAAAGAATGTAGTCCCTCAAACTGGCTCTACGGGTAAATTCGACACATTAACATATGCAGCGGGAAAAGTAAATTTCAAATACAATACCCAATACTTGCAAATTCCTTTGAGCGTAAAAATGAAAACTGATGAAATTGGAAATATGAAATACTACTTCCAATTCGGATTGGCACCATCCTTTATGATGAAAAGCAAGCTCTCAACTACAATTGTTGATGGCAGCGCGATTTACCCCGCGAATAAAGGAATCACATCGCATAATCCTAACAGTATTGATGATGATGTTTACCAATTCAGCGGAACAACCGTATCAGGAAGCGCAAAAGGAGAAAAAGAATATGCCTTCGAAGACAATATTGCCTCTTTCCGTTTCCCTGTTATTATGGGTATAGGTATTGAATACAAACTCACAGGAAACACAATGTTTACTGCGGGTTTGAGATTCGACAATGCAATTAACAACTTCTTTAAAGACCCTACCATTACAGGGAAATCTAACTTACTTGCCATTCAAGCCGGTATCTTATTCTAACTGAACTATGGCGGGGTTAAAAATCGCAATAGCCCAACTCAATTTTACCATTGGCGATTTTGAGTCGAATACGGCAAAAATAGCCAATGTTATTTTTCAAGCAAAGCAAGACAAAGTAGATTTAGTCGTCTTTTCCGAATTGTCGGTTTGTGGTTACATGCCGGAAGATTTATTGGACTACCCCTATTTTATTGAAAAATGCGAACATGCTTTGGAGGCGGTTGCCCGAGCTTGCGAGGGCATAGCAGCTATCGTGGGTGGCGTAATCCGAAATCCCAATAAAGGCCGCAACTTACAAAACGTGGCTTGCGTGATGTACAACGGTAGAATCCAACAAACCATCGCAAAAACACTTCTCCCAACCTACGATGTTTTCAATGAAAGTCGATATTTTGAGCCCGAATCCACATCCCAAATCGTAGAATACAAAGGCGTAAAAATTGGAATTGCCATTTGCGAAGACTTGTGGGACGTATACAACGATTTCGAATATTTGGTTAGCCCAGGCCAAGCGTTAAAAGACCTAGGCGCTGAGCTCATCATCAATCCGTCGGCATCGCCATTTAATTTAGGGAAGCAATCGCTGAGAAATCGAGTATTTGGCGGGCAAGCATCGAGGTTTGATTTGCCCGTTCTTTACGTAAATCAAGTTGGCACTCATACCGAACTCATGTTCGATGGTTCAAGTCGCGCCGTCAACGGCAACGGCGAAGTGGTTCTTCAAGCCCCAAGCTTTGAGGAAAACGTAAGTTATGCGAGTTTTGAAAACGGCAAATTTGCCCTGGGCAACTCCGTTCCGTTAGATACTGATGATACCGCGCAGTTATACAAAGCCTTGGTTTTTGGCATTGGAGATTATTTCAAAAAAATGGAATTCAATCAGGCTGTTTTGGGCTCATCAGGCGGAATCGACAGTGCAGTGGTACAAGCTTTGGCGACGGCAGCACTCGGAAAGGAGAATGTACACCCTGTTCTTATGCCATCTATGTTTAGTAGTGATCACAGCGTAACTGATGCGGAATTGCTGAGTACCAATTTGGGAAATGATGCAATCACGATTCCTATAAAGAATATTTATGATACCTATCTCGATGCGCTACAACCCGTATTTCAAGGGAAGCCATTCAATCTAGCGGAAGAGAACCTTCAAGCGCGTTCTAGGGCAGTTCTATTGATGGCCATTTCAAATAAACTGGGTTTTATACTGCTGAATACAAGTAATAAAAGTGAGCTCAGTGTGGGTTACAGCACGCTCTACGGCGATTTGTGCGGCGCATTAAGTCCACTTGGCGATATATACAAAAATCAAGTTTACGCCTTGGCTCGTTACATTAATAGAAATCAAGAAATTATTCCGAACAACATCATCATTAAAGCCCCATCCGCAGAATTGAGACCCGGTCAGAAAGATGCAGACTCACTACCTGATTACGATGTTCTTGATGAGTTATTAAAACACTATATCGAAGGGCGCAAAGGTGTTGATGAGTTAATTACAATGGGATACGACCAAACTACGGTGCATAAAGTTGTTGCCCTGGTTAACGGCAGCGAATACAAACGATATCAGGCCCCACCGATATTGCGTGTTAGCGCCAAAGCATTTGGCAAAGGACGCATAATGCCATTGGTTGCCAACTATTCCAGTAAATGAGCCCCGTGCAACAAGCCCTGACTTATAAATACCCAAGGGTATTTTGGATTATGTGCTTGGGAGCGATGAGTTTTTTTCTCTCGTTTAATATCATTCTCCCAGAATTAGCACAAGAGTTGCGATCCAAAGGTGGAGCTGCCTATGTGGGATGGATTATTCCTGCCTTTTCCTTCAGTGCGCTTATTGCACGTCCTTTTAGTGGTTGGATTACCGACAACTTAGGTAGACGATGGGCCATGATTGGTGGATGTTTATTTTGCATCATCGCGGGTTGTTTTTACCCGTTGGTGACCACAGCCATGGGATTCTTGATTGTTCGTGCGATACATGGCTTCTCCACGGGTTTTACACCCACCGGATTTACCGCATTCACCGCCGATGTAGTTGCGGAATCCCATCGAGGCCGGGCAATGGGATGGCAAGGAATGTTCAACAATCTCGGCACCACCATTGGATATGCAGTGGGCGCGATTATCGCATTGCATTTTGGCGTAAATATTTTGTATTACACCAGTGCGGCATTGGCATCTTTGGCTTGGCTACTTTTCATGAGTTTGCCTGAAACGCGAACAAAATCAAACCGAAAAGAATTTGTATTTAACATCCGCAACCTGTTCTATTTTCCTGCGTGGCGACCTAGCTTTATTATGTTCTTGGTCTGTATTTCCTTGGGTTCGATACTTACTGTGATGGCAGATTTTACCTTGGAAATGGGCTATACAAACAAAGGATTGTTCTTAAGTATTTATATAGGCGTCTCGTTGTTGTTTCGATTGTTGAGCGGGCGTGTGAGCGACGCATTGGGAAGAGCCTGGAGCACCGCCATTGGGACTGCCGCACAAGTATTATCTATGGCAATCCTTGTCTATATGTCGATTTGCCTAGACCACAGCCATCAAACCCATTGTAATACCTACGAATTGCCCGGTCTCATTTGGTTTGCCGGTTCCGCCATATTATATGGAATTGGACAAGGTTTTAACGCCCCAAGTTTGTTTGCCTGGGCAAGCGACACCGCAGATAACCATCACCGCGGAAGAGCCTTGGCGATGCTATTTATGTTATTAGAGTTGGGAATTATCGTAGGCGGACTTACCGCAAACTATTTTATTCAAGGAATGAGTTGGAATTACGTTGGAATTTTTTCACTCAGCGGTTCAGCCTTTTTTATCGCACTGGGATTTAGTTTATACTGTTTGCGATACAAACACCAGAAGTAATTACTTCCACTTAAAATTCTTCAATACGTATAAAGTACGTTTGCGCCACACGGGATGAGAATTGTACTTACCGTATAGATAATCCACCATCTCTTGACTATTTCTTACTGGACGGTGATGCTTTTTGATAAACCCTCTTTCCATACCATTCAAGTACATTCCGAAATCTATCATGCAATCATACCAACTGGCATAACGAGCGTATTTATTTTTGGTGGCACCCAACGACATGGTTTTACGGACACGAGGCTGGCGCATACCAGTTAGGTTGTAATCCCGACGAGCATAGATAGAGTTATCACCATCATTGCCGCTTTCTACAATTTTTACTGCGATAAACAATTTCGCCCATTTGCCGATGGCATTTTTTGCCACAGAATACATCGGCTGCGCATTGGGGATATGCTTTAAAGAAAGTTCTAATGAATCGAAATACAATGAATCGTTTACGATAACTATCGCGGAATCTAATTCTTTCACTTCAGCCACGGAGATTACTTTGTCTGTTCCAAAAGCCGTTTTCCCTATCGCCGCAACGGTGAGGAAAAGCAATACGAAAGTTGGAATAACCAATTTGTTCTTAAACATACCAGCCAGTATGCAAACTGCGTGCCAAAAGATTAAAATATTGATTTACAACGATTTAAATTCAAATCCAACTCACAGAATTCCCCAATTCGTCGGCAATTTTCTTCTTTCTAATATTCAATTCCTTGATATAATCGAGCAGTTCGTTTACATCTTCTATCAAAATGTCCGGTTTATCCAATAGGGCAAGGGCATCAACAATACTCCTATCATACTTTTTGCGTTTAAGATGTAAAATCACGTTTTTCACCTGCTCACTGACTGTTGATTCGGGCTGCGACACATCAATAAAATTGTCTTCAAATGCTTTACTCAGTGTATGCCCACCGGCCAAAACCCCAGCAGCCCAAGCGGCAATTTCATTGTCTCGGTGGTGAATAAAATATTCTTTTTCGGGCCAGGCCTCTAGTTCAGCGGCTTCCGATATCAATCGAATTGCAAGTTCGTTTTCAAAAACCAAATCAGGATCGTTAAAGACCTTTTCAACCATCATGGCAAATACCGTTTTTTCTTCTGACTTCAAGACTTCATTGCCATGCAATAGTAAAAGTCTAAAGACGGCCATTTCTTGGTAATGGTCTTTAAGCGCCGGCTTCGCCGGCGCAGGCATTTCCACCCCCATTTCATGGGTGATAGAAGCAATCTGACTTACAAATGCCTGTTCCTCCTTCGCCTTCTGCTGTCGCAATAACTTTCCCAACTCCTGAACTAAAACCGATTCTTCCATTTCGCAGATCTGCGACAAATCTCTCGTTAAGGCAGAACGCTTGAGCCCGTCCGATATCAACGAAACACTTTTTAAAATTTCACGAATCGCATCCGACTTCTTTAAGGGATCATGCTTACTCTCGTTAATCAATAACTTCGCCTTGAAATGGATAAACGTCTCCTCATTTTCATTCAAATACGCCTGAAAATCTTCGCCGCCCATTTTCTGACAATAAGAATCAGGGTCCTGACCCTCAGGCAATGAAACCACACGCACATTCAACCCATCCTGTAGCAGTAAATCTATCCCACGAATCGATGCTTTGATCCCCGCTGCATCGCCATCGTAAACTACAGTAACATTATCAGTAAAACGCTTAAGCAATTTGATTTGACCCGGCGTTAAAGCCGTCCCAGAACTCGCAACCACATTTTCGATGCCCGCCTGACTCAAAGTAATCACATCCGTATAGCCTTCGGTCATGTAGACCTTATCCACTTTTTTTATCGCATTCTTGCCTTGAAATAAACCAAATAAAACATCGCTCTTTTTGTATAACTCTGTTTCGGGTGAATTGACATATTTCGGCGATGGATCCGTGCTGCTCATTTTTCGTCCAGCAAAAGCAATCGCCTTTCCTGTAACTGAATAAATGGAGAACATCACACGATGCCTAAACAAATCATAATGGGTACCATTTTCGCGCAGCTTTAATAACCCCGCCTGAACCATCACATCGGCGTGAAACCCCTTTGACTTTGAATGCAAAGCCAAGGATTCCCATGACTCAGGACTGTAACCTAGCCCCCATTTTTTTATCGTTTCAATGGTAAAACCGCGTTCCTTGAAATAAGGCAAACCAATCGACTTCCCCTCTTCGGCATCAAACAATTGTGAAATAAAAAAACCTTGTGCAAAATCCACGGCGGCCTGAATTGATTCTCGCTGGCGTTGCGCTTCTTGGTGCGCATCCCGATTTTCAATATGCGTTTCCTCCAACTCTACACCAAATCGTTTTGCAAGACTTCTGGCGGCCTCAACAAAATTCAAATTCTCAATATCCATCATAAATTGAATGGCATTGCCCCCCTTCTGACATCCAAAACACTTATAAATCCCAATGGATGGAGAAACTACAAAACTCGGTGTCTTTTCATCGTGGAATGGACAACAGCCCTTATATCTGGCCCCAGAGCGTTTGAGAGATACAAAATCACCCACTACATCCTCAATAGAAACGACATTCAGCAGTTGTTCGATTGAGTTTTGAGTAATCATATGAATTGAATATTACAGAAACGATTAGATTTGCAAAGTACTTCATCTGATACAACAATTCCAATCATGGACGTAAAGAAACATATCCAAGAACGCGCCGCCGCAATTTTACCCGCATTGATAGACATTCGCAGACATATCCATCAAAATCCTGAACTGTCTTTTCAAGAACATGAAACAGCAGCGTTCGTTGAAAAAGAATTGCATGCCTTGGGCCTAAAAACACAAAGATTGGCAAATACAGGTGTGGTTGCCGTGATTGAAGGGAAAAATCCATCGAAAAAAGTTGTCGGATTGCGAGCCGATATGGATGCACTCCCCATTGTGGAAGTGAATGATGGCAGGCCCTATCGAAGTCAGAAAGAAGGAGTTATGCATGCTTGCGGTCACGATGTTCATACATCTAGCTTACTGGGTGCTGCGCGAATTTTAACAGAATTAAAAGACGAATTTGAAGGTTCAATAAAACTCGTATTTCAACCCGGAGAAGAAAGGCTCCCCGGCGGTGCATCGCTTATGATTGCTGAAGGTGTACTTCAAAATCCAAAGGTGGATGTCATGATTGGCCAACACGTTATGCCAGGCATTGAAACAGGTAAAATAGGATTTCGACCTGGCTTATACATGGCGAGTACCGATGAGATTTATGTAAAAGTAACGGGCAAAGGCGGTCATGGTGCGATGCCCCATTTCAATATAGATCCTGTGCTAATCAGCGCGCATTTAATCGTTGCATTACAACAAATCGTTTCGCGCGCCGCAAACCCAGCCATCCCCTCCGTGTTGAGTTTTGGAAAAGTCATTGCACAAGGTGCAACCAATGTAATCCCCAACGAAGTGATTATCGAAGGAACCTTTAGAACCCTAGACGAAAACTGGCGTGCAGAAGCGCATCAAAAAATGCTCACACTAGCCAAAGGTTTGGTGGAAGGTATGGGCGGAACGGTAGAATTCGACATACGACGTGGATATCCATTTTTGAAAAATAACGAAGAACTCACAGAGCGACTTCAATCAGAAGCAAAGGCATTTCTTGGTGATCAAAACGTAGAACCCCTCGGAATTTGGATGGCTGCTGAAGATTTTTCTTATTTCACCCAAGAAGTTCCCAGCTGTTTTTATCGATTGGGGACGCGGAACGAAGCCAAAAAAACCACATTTAGTGTTCATCACCCCAGCTTTGACGTGGATGAAGATGCACTTGAGCGAGGCTGTGGATTAATGGCTTTCCTAGCAATATCAGAATTGAAACACTAACAAATTAGTCATCCGTAAAGCAAAAGAAGGCCACAGGTGAAGATCAATTAATGTCGCCTAGATGAATTAGGTTTCAGGGAAATCTAAGCCCCGATCGTAAAGCGCAAGCTGTCAACTGCGGCATCCCAAATAGAAGCTGCGCTCTCTTCATCTCCAGAATTTACAAATTCGGTAATGATTAAATCGATATCCAATGTTATGGCATCTTGCTGAATTCTGAACTCCAAAAATTCATCGGTATCCACCGCATCAACAATTTTAAAGCGCACGTATTTACTTGTCACCGCTTTCACCAATAACGCATCCATTTCGGTTCCATCATCCCACTTAAATTTGTAATTTTCTCCATTTTTCACACCCACATGATCGGCAAACCAATTCTGCAAACCGGAAGGATTAGAAATATACTGATATAAAATATTAGGGGAAGAACGCAATGCGTATTCTAGTTCCAATTTGGTTCGTGAGGTTGAGGTTGAGGCCATAATTACTGTTTTTAATAAAGTGTAATGTCGCAAAAAAAACAATTTAGTGTTAAATTCAAAATGTTTCAGCATGATGAAGTAATTATCTTTGCATCAACCATGGCCCAAAGCAGATTTTTCTTAACCTCATTCTTACTCTTGCTTTCGGGTTGGTTGGCTATAGGCTTGGGGTTTAACGATTCTGCGTCCAATTGGATCCATCATTTTTGTAATCTAAACACAGATAAATTTTTTATCCACTTTTCGTGGTTCGCCGAGTGGCCCTTGATTGTTTTGGCAATTTTAATCGGTTTTTACTTCAACGCGAAACATGGTCTCATTTATGGAATCGGACTTGGAATTCAGTCGGTTTTTGTAGCACTCATCAAGAATTGGTTCAATGCCCCACGTCCAATTGAGGCCAAATTATTTACAATACGACACATTGAAAATCTAAAACTCCACCATTGGCAGTCTTTTCCAAGCGGTCATACTGCAGTGGCATTTTTCTGTATGGGTTTAATAGCAATTTCGGTCAAAAATCTACAAAAATCGATGACTTGGGGCATCACTTGTGCCATCATCGCCGCAGGCATCGGATATTCCAGAATCTATTTAGGACAGCATTTGCTTGTTGATGTTTGCACCGGCGGAACCATCGCTGTTTTATTTCTCCAACTGAGTTACCAAATTTCTAAAAAACTAGGTTACGATGTCTAAATTCCACGTCCACCTCATCATTACCGCACTTGCCATCATCATCTTTTTACCCGGATTAGGCCTCGTTCATCTATTTGATTGGGATGAACTCAACTTCGCAGAATCTGCAAGAGAAATGGTTGTGAGTCATAACTACAATTATGTACAAATTGCCTTTGAACCCTTTTGGGAAAAACCCCCACTTTTTATTTGGATTCAAGCGATTTTTGTCAATCTCTTTGGTGACCGAACTTGGGTATATCGACTACCCAATGCAATATCCGGAATCATCACAGTCAATATAGCCTATCACATTGGAAGTTATCTGGGACGACGTAATTTGGGTGTATTTTGGGCCATCACTGTTGCGCTTACCTTTGCCCCTTTGATCTATTATAAATCAGGCATCATTGACCCTGTTTTTAATCTACTGATTTTACTTTCTATTTGGCATTGGTATAGAATTACCCGTTGCGATATAGAAGGACATAGGCCCCATGGACATTACCTATTATCCGGCGTATTTATTGGCTTAGCAATTCTCACAAAAGGCCAAACGGCACTAATAATCGTGGGGGGTGTAGCGCTTACTATGACGGCCTTTCGGGGTAGGTGGCAAGACGTCTTCTCGCTACGCCTTTTTATTTTAATTGGCGCGATGCTTTTGGTGGTTGGCGCTTGGGTATATCCATTATATCATAACTTAGGTCCCAAATTCTTTGATTCCTTTATTGCCTATCAACTGGAACTGGTGAAAGGGCAAATTGCTTGGCACAATCAACCTTGGTTCTATCATGCAATTGTTTTGTTGATCCTCTGCTTTCCCGCAATTGCCTTCGCAATGCCCTATTTGGGTCAGCGTGGAGAAGAAGATTTTGAACTAGAGAGTTGGCATACGATCATGCGAATCTTATTTTGGCTTGTGTTGATTCTTTTTAGCATCATTACCACCAAAATTATTCATTACAGTAGCTTGTGTTGGTTCCCACTCACCTATTTTGCAGCCTATCACACCTATCGAGTTCACACCAATCGAGGCAATAATTTAATCATTCAGAAATTACTGCTATTTTTCATCGGCGTAATTTGGACAGCGCTGTTATGGGTATTACCCCTGGCCATTGTGAATCCAAAGAAATTGTCCTTTTTAGCCAAATATTTAGATAGTTTTTCAATTCATCAACTCCTAAATCCACACCCAATGCATTGGCTACAAATGATTTTATTATTTATACCCGGGGCAATATCTATATTGTTATTTTTACCCCTAACGGTTAAGAATTTTTTCCAAGAACAATTACATCCCGGCAAACTGATTTTAGCCTTCGGAAGCATCGGACTATCAGTATACTATTTCCTTCTACCAACTGTATCACACATCACCCAAGATGAATTAATCCATACCGTGAATAAAGAAACCCAAATAAACAAATTGGTGGAGACGCATGGATTCAAATCTTTCGCACTATACTATCACGGAAAAATGCAACCTGCTGATTTTAATGGGGATTGGATGAACGATACCTTTGTGCAGAACAGAACCATCAACCAATCCTATCCAAAACAATGGGGCAAGCGTGTTTGGATAAAAGATGGTATGCCAACAGAGTCGGCGAGATTAATCACAAAATGCAATTACCTGACAGACAAGTACTTTCTATATCAATTCACCCCTATCGACACGCAGGGTGTTTATTGGGTTTGGCAGCGAAAGTAGAAAATTATTGAATTTGTATAATTGTATTATATTGCGAGATAAGCAACCTCGAAGGGCAGAATATGAAAGAAAAGAAACGCTGTATTATCACGTCAGAATGGGAACTTGGGGCTGGGAAAATGGGTGCTATCAATGGGCCATCATCCATTTTACAACATTTAGAATCATCCAACGAAGAAGTATTTGATGAAATCCCAGTGATTGAAATCAAGCCGCACGAAATTCCTCCTCAAAAACAATTAACCCCGTTTTTGAAAAACGGGGCTGCACTGCTTGAACATCAACAGAATTTCGCTTTTTCTGTTGCCAAACAATTAAAAGAAGGATATCGTTGTTTATTAGTAACAGCCGACCACAGCAATGGAATTGGTGGTGTGAGCGGACTGGCTCAGTGTGTACCCATCGATGAAGTGGGGGTTATTTGGATTGATGCGCATTTCGACTTGCATTCACCTTATACAACGCCATCGGGTAACAGCCATGGAATGACGGTTAATGCGTTACTCAACAACGACAATAAATGTCAATCCGTTCGCACGCTAGACGAAACAACCATCCAAATTTGGGACCGGATTAAATTGATTAAAGGCAATGCCGGCTTACCTCCGGAAAACCTAATTTTTGTAGATGTCCGCGATTATGAAAGTCAAGAATTCCATTTGGTAGCAGAAAATGAAATCGCATGGATCAAACCTTCCGAAATCAAGGAAAATGGCATCGAAGCCTGCATCGAAAAGATTTTCGATACACTAAGTCATTGCAACTATTTGTATGTCAGCTTTGATGTCGACAGCTTAGACACCGATATCGCTAAAGCCACAGGAACGCCCGTAGAAGGTGGATTAAAATTGGAGCAAGCGCAAATTCTGATCGATGCTTTGGTGAGCGATTCACGGACACAGTGCATGGAAATCACAGAGTTTAATCCGTCACTGCTCCACCCAGAACTTCTATTGACAGCCATTGAAAAATTGTTACGCCCTATTTTATAATGAGATTTTAGAATCGCCGAATTTTATAAATGAGTTCAGCAAACCAAAGATTGTTAACTTCTCATAATGAAGGTCTCTTCTTAAGATTTCCGAAGTTCAATCAACCACTGTAGGGTATCCACGCCATCGGCAAAATCATAAAGTTGCGTGCATTGGGTACTACCAAAGGACATTGCATTGGAAATCGGCAAATGAGAAACCGTGCACTGCAAAGAATCACCCCATTGTACCAAAGTCTCTACAACACCGTCAACCGAATCGTAAAAGGAATAATTGAGCATCCCTACCGGAGCATATAACTCCGACCTCTCCTTGGCAATCAAATACCCCGTATCAATATGTGGGTCCAAATTCATCAGCAACAACGCCCGGTGATATTCATAATTGTTCGCGTATTTGTTGTGATTCCGAATCCAATCAAAATGCACGTCCCAACACTGAAACAAAGGCATGAAATCATACCCTTCAGGCAGCATCAAATGTGTGACGTTCCTGCAGCCCAATCCAAAATAATCAAATACATCGTGTCCTAAAGCAATGAATTCCGCTTCCGTCTCCATCCCATCCAAAATCGCGACACTGTTTCGGTTATTTCGAATCAAATGCGGGATCGACTTAAAAAATGAGGAGAAATACTTCGCTGTATTATTACTCCCCGTTGCAATGGCAACATCCAAATTTCGCAGCTGCTCAACTACCTCCACCCGCTCACTCCAGATAGAATCAATTTTGGCTGCCTCGGAAAGCCACAACTTTGGAAGAATCGTATCCTCGGACGACGTCTTTGCGAAGACTTGAAAACCAGTAATCACACCCACTATCACATCATGAAATCCCACCAATGGGACATTCCCTGCCATAATAATCCCCAAACGCTGTGATCCTAAATCCTCTGGCAACTCATAATTATGCAACCAATTATCAATCTTTTCAGGGCTCAAACTCTCCCGCCACTGCATTAAACTTTGGTGGACCTGCGCTTCCTCAAACCAACGGTTATGGTATTTCGCCTGTTCAATGGCAAAGACCCAGTTTTCATTGTGTTCAAACTCTTCAAGTGCCTTATGCAAAGCAAGCAATGCGCGTTTCTGCCAAATCATTTCGATACAAATTTACAACCGTTCGATGTACACGTGGTTGGAAGCGACGAGGTTTATTATCTTTGTTGAGAAACAATGAAGAATTTTATCTTATTTATCGCCTTGATATTCATCAGCCTCCAAGCAATTGGTCAGGCCGACAACGAGAACAGGCTAACACCTTGGCATATTGGATTCAAATTGGGCGGCAATATTTCAAAGCTCGACCCCAATGATACTTTTATCCCCAACATCACACCGAGAAACAAAATGGGCATCGCCTTTGCGGGATTGGTCACCTACGATCTTCACAAAAACGTTTCCATTGTCTCAGGCTTGAATATCACCACCCGCGGCTATCGCATTGTAAACGACACGGTTGCCATCAGCAATAAAATCAAACAAACCTACGCTGCCGTTCAAATTCCGTTGGGCTTATCGTTTAGACAGTATTCATCACCGCACAGTTCTAGCTTTTTTGCAGAAGAAATTGGGGGTGTGCTAAACTACAGCTTTAGAAAAGACGCCAACACGCTATACAATTCAGAAAAACAACAAGTTCGCATCATTGAAACCGGAGGAAACAAATTTTACCCCATGATTTATGGAGGTTTATTAATGGGACGCACATCGAACAAAGGAAAACGCACAGAATATGGCGTAACTTATTATCATACTTTTGGCACCGAAATCAACTTAAAGGTATCTTCAGGCGAATTCTATAACAAATCCTTCCCGCTAAACTACAACGGCAGTAACTTGCAATTCACCTTTCGCTACTATTTCAATACAGGCAATTTTCAAAAGAGTAACGAATACTTTTATTGATGATGGATTTTTTAATTCACTTCTTTACGGGATTGAGCCCGATGATGCAAGGGCTTGTTGGCGCTCTGTTCACTTGGTTTATTACTGCATTGGGTGCATCTATGGTATTCTTCATCAAAGATGTCCGTAGAGCAAACATGGACGTCCTCATGGGATTTACTGGTGGTGTAATGCTCGCCGCCAGTTTCTGGAGTTTACTTAACCCCGCCATCGGCATGGCTGAAAACCAAGGCTATGGGAACATGGCCTGGTTGCCCGTTGGTATCGGATTTTTGGCTGGAGCATTTTTCCTATTTGCCCTAGACCAATATCTACCGCACTTGCACCTAAGTAGCCCCATTGAAGAAGTAGAAGGGGTAAAAACCAATTGGAATCGTACGATATTACTCGTTTTAGCCATCACCCTACACAACATTCCCGAAGGACTCGCTGTAGGCGTTGCATTTGGCGCCGTGGCTGAAGGCATTCCCGGGGCCGACCTGCCCGCTGCCATCGCGTTGGCAATTGGCATAGGAATCCAAGATTTCCCCGAAGGACTCGCCGTTGCCTTGCCTTTAAGACGATTTGGCTTATCGCGCAGAAAATCATTCATGTGGGGTCAACTTTCTGGCGCAGTAGAACCATTGGCCGCAATGTTGGGCGTGGGCTTAGTAATGATTGCAACGCCCTTGCTCCCTTATCTATTGGCATTTGCCGCCGGTGCCATGATTTACGTAGTTGTTGAAGAAGTGATTCCCGAAAGTCAGCGCGAAGGAAATACCGATAAAGCAACGCTAGGCCTAATGTTTGGGTTTGTGCTCATGATGGCACTCGACGTTGGATTGGGTTAATACACTAAGATTTGGTTTGATTAACGCAGTCTTGTGCTAGATTAATGCACACGATCGCCCCGGAGTTCCAATTTTCCCATAATCTCAGCTTCCGTGATCAGCATTTCTTCCCATCGCAGTTTTACTTGTTCGGCAGGTAAATAGTGTTTTGCCAAATCAATAAACATGCGATAATGGCCAGCCTCAGAGACCATAAATTCGTAATAAAATTTCCGCAAATATTCGTCGCTACAATACAAACTCAACAGCCTAAATCGTTCACAAGAGCGGGCTTCAACCATCGCTGAAACCAACAAATACTCCATCATCGATTGTTCCCTAGAGCCACCTTTTCTCATTTGTTGATGCAAAGCACCCACATATTCGTCTTTGCGCTGACGGCCCAATTGTAGACCCCGTTTTTTCAACTCCTTAAGCACTTTCCGAAAATGCCCCCATTCTTCGGCTACCAAGGGGGTAACTTCATCTACCAAACGCTCATGATCGGAAAATTTCACAATCAATGTAACCCCCATCGTCGCCGCCTTTTGCTCACAAAAAGCATGATCGGTTAGAATTTCTTCGATGGTTTTCTCGGCCACATTCACCCACCGAGGATCGGTAGGCAATTTCAGTCCCAACATTTTTACCGCCTCTAAATTTGCGGCCAAAGTGTTATCGTGGGCGGAACGAAGTTCCGCCCCAATTCCCTCAACATTATTTTCATTCACAACAGCCGATGCATCATCCTCGCTGTAATACTCATCAGAATATCCAGGATGTGATACACTTACATGCTGCTCTTTGGGCTTCATTAACAATTTTCAATTTTGTGAACCCGGGTCGCGTGTCTGCCACCCTCAAATTCCATATTCAAATACGCATCCACAATCGCAAATGCCTTTTCTTGACTAATAAAACGAGCAGGTAAACAAATCACATTCGCATTGTTATGCTGTTTTGCCAACGAACTGATTTCTGGCTCCCAGCAAAGTGCCGCCCTTACACCCTTGTGTTTATTCGCCGTGATACATACGCCATTGCCACTGCCACAAATCAAAATGCCGCAGCACGCGCTACCATCCGTAACCGCCGTAGCCACCTTGTGCGCATAATCTGGATAATCTACACTATCCAAGGAGTCCGGTCCCATATCGGCCAATTCATACCCTTTTTCAATTAGGTAAACGATCAAATCATTTTTTAACTCGAATCCTGCATGATCCGATCCCAAAGCAATGGTTTTATTGTTCATTTTCTCGATTTTTTTCTACACGTTTGGCCACCTGGATTCCAATAAAATACAACCCCAACAAAGGAGTTCCAAGCAGCACTTGACTAAACATATCGGGCGATGGCGTTGCAATTCCCGCAATTAAAAAAATAATTACTACCGCATAGCGCCAATGCTTTTTCAAAAAAGCGGAATTCACAATCCCCAACCTCGCCAAAATATAAATCAGCACCGGCAACTCAAACACCAGCCCCGTGGCCAAACTCATAAATGTCACAAACCCCGTTACACTTGATATCGTAATAATGTTTTGAATCTGCGGATTCAATGAATAGCCCAGCAAAAAGTTGGATGCCAATGGCACCAAAAAGAAATAGGCGAAAAACAATCCGGTAAAAAACAGCAACGATACCACGCCCAAACTACGTCGGGTTTTTTGTATCTCTTTCTGACTTAAAGCGGGTCGGATAAAGCTCCAAATTTGATAAATAATATACGGAAAAGCGGCCACAAATCCAACAACAAAAGCTATTTTAAATGCACTAACAAACTGACCTTGTATGAGTTGACTTTGCATAACAAGCTGCGGAGGTGTCCAACAGAGCGCATCGGAATTCATCAAAACATGACCCGCCTTACAGAAAAAACGGTATCCAAAAAAATCGGGGCTAAAAGGACTCAGTACAATAAACTCAAAAAGTTCCTCCACAAAAATAAATCCAATTACGGTTCCAATCAGCATAACAACGGCCACCCTAAACAAGCGCTTCCGCAACTCATCGATGTGGTCAAAAAAACCCATATTTTTCTCGTATGGGTAAACTTCTTTTGGCTGATCTAAAGGCATGAAATCTGAATCTACATATTTTTTACATCAGCATACCGCCACAAACAGAAAGTGTTTGCCCGGTTACATATCCACTCATATCGCTAGCCAGAAACAAACAAACATTGGCAACATCCTCCGTTGATCCACCGCGTTTCAACGGAATAGATTCAGCCCACTGCTTACGAACATTCTCGTCCAACGCGTGTGTCATTTCCGTTTCGATAAACCCTGGAGCCACCGCATTGCATCGCACATTTCTACTTCCCAATTCCTTGGCGATACTTTTAGTAAAACCAATCATTCCGGCTTTTGATGCCGCATAATTGGCCTGACCTGCGTTCCCCATCACCCCAACAACCGAGGTCATGTTGATGATACTACCCGCGCGATTTCCCAAAAAATGCTTCAAAAATGCTTTGGTTAAGTTAAAAGCCGACTTCAAATTGGTATTTATCACATCATCCCACTGCTCTTCTGTCATTCTCAACATCAATGTATCACGCGTAATTCCCGCATTATTGATCAAACAATCGATCTTTCCGAAATCCGCAATTACCGTCTCAGCCAAAGCCATACTTTGATTAAAATTGGCCGCATCCGACTGATATCCTTTTACTTTCACGCCATAAAGGCCTGTTAATTCTTGTTCAAAAGCCATCGCTTTTTCTACCGAAGAAGCATAGGTAAATGCAATATTGCAACCGTTTTTGGCGAAAACTTCGGCGATGCCTTTGCCAATTCCACGTGAGGCACCTGTGATCAGAGCTGTTTTTCCTTGAAGCATGCTGCGAAGATAACTTATCTTCGCGAAATGCCCCATTGGTTAGATACGGGAATTGAGTATTTAAAAGGTGTTGGTCCGCAACGGGCCGAAGCCTTAAAGAAAGAGCTCGGCATTTTTACCCTTGGCGATTTATTAAGTCATTACCCCTTCCGCCACGAAGACCGTTCGCAAACCTATACAATTGCTTCCCTTAGGGGCGATGATGTTTGGGTTCAACTGCAAGGCAGAATTCGCCCGATGGGAATCGCGGGCGCCGGCCAAGGCCGGCGCTTCATAGCCATCCTTTCGGATGGCACCGCCGAAATGGAACTCGTCTGGTTTAAAGGCATCACCTACATCGAACGGTTCCTAAAACCCGGTGAAACCTATCGCGTCTATGGAAAAATCAACAACTTTAAAGGCAAAATTTCCATCGCTCACCCCGAACTCGATGTCGTAAATACACAAAACCCCAGCCAAGCTCTCGCCCTCGTCCCCGTTTACCCCCTCACCGAAGGCCTGAGAAGAAAAAGACTCGAAAATAAATTCCTGGTCACCGCCGCCCAAAATGCGGTAAACAACCCCGGTTACGATATCCCCGAAAACCTCCCCCAGCCCATTCTCAATAAATACAAATTCATTGGCAGAAAAGAAGCCATCAAAGAACTTCACTTTCCACAAAATTTGGCGAGACTGGAAGAAGCAAAACGCCGACTCAAATTTGAAGAGCTCTTCTATCTCCAACTGCGGCACCTAATGCTCAAGGGCTTCAGGAATCGGACCTACAAAGGATTAATATTTGATTCGGTTGGACAGTATTTCACTGATTTTTACAACAACCACTTACCGTTCGAACTAACCGGTGCCCAAAAAAGAGTGCTCAAAGAAATTCGGAACGACCTTAAAACCGGCTTACAATCCAACCGATTGCTTCAAGGCGATGTGGGCTCGGGTAAAACCATGGTGGCAATGCTAACCATGCTGTTAGCAATAGACAATGGCTATCAAGCTTGTATGATGGCACCCACAGAGATTTTGGCCACACAACATTATTTTTCACTCCAAGAATGGGTTGAAAAATTGGGTCTCCGCATAGAACTGCTCACCGGATCAACGACCAAGAAAAAACGCGAAGCCCTACTATCCGACCTTCAAGAAGGCAGAATCCATATCCTCGTTGGTACCCATGCCCTCATTGAACAAGACGTTAGCTACAAACAGCTGGGCATGGTTATCATCGATGAGCAACATCGTTTTGGTGTGGCACAACGCGCAAAACTTTGGAAAAAAGGCCAAGTCCTGCCCCATATCCTGGTCATGACAGCCACACCGATTCCGAGAACCTTGGCGATGACGGTTTACGGCGATCTTGATGTGAGCGTAATCGATGAAATGCCGGTGGGTAGAAAACCCATTATTACGGTGCACCGACAAGAATCGATGCGACCTGCGATCATGGAATTCCTAAGAACCGAAATCGCCAAGGGAAGGCAGATTTATTATGTTTTTCCGCTCATCGAAGACAGCGAAAAATTGGATTTAAACAGTTTGATGAGTGGATTTGACATGGTGAACGAATACCTTCCTCCGCCACAATTCAAATACAGCATCGTTCATGGAAAACTCAAAGCAAAAGAAAAAGAATCGGCGATGAACCTTTTCAAAAATCATCAAACTGATATTTTGATTGCTACAACGGTGATTGAAGTGGGCGTGAATGTCCCCAACGCATCGGTAATGGTGATTGAAAACGCAGAACGATTTGGATTGGCCCAATTGCACCAGCTCAGAGGACGCGTAGGACGAGGCAA
>NSIB01000029.1 GCA_002737625.1 Flavobacteriales bacterium
AATAATTATAAACAAGCCAAAGAAAATTGGTTGGCCACAGGGATGGATCTTAAGGCGATGCAGTTAACAGTTACGCTGCAAGTTTCTTCTGCGTATATTCAATGTTTGCAAGCCCATGAATCTTTGGTTGCGGCCGCTCAAGTGCTTGAGTCGAGCAAGTTGCAATTGGAACGCGGTCAAAAAATATTCGATGCAGGTGGAAGTACGCAAGGTGCTTTACTGTCGTTAAAAGCCCAAGTCGCCAACGACGCTGCGGGTGTTACCAATGCGGAAAATGTGAAAGCCACCGCGTTGCAGAATTTAAAGCAGCTCATTCGCGTGGAGTACCATAAATCCTTTCGTCCAGTGAACGAAGATTTGGGAATTATCTCTGAGCCTTTTGGATACACCGCCGGTCAGTTGGTAGATACAATTTTATTCAAGCGCCCTGATTATCAAGCAGCTGCGTATCGGGTGGCGGCGGCTGAATTTGGATTAAAATCGGCAAAAGGCGCTACGATGCCTACCTTGAGTGTGGGTGGAAACCTGAATACGGTGTATTCCGATAATGCTAAAACGGTTGAAAATGTAAGTGTTACGGGATTCTCTCCCATTGGTAGGGTGCAAGGGACCAATGATTTGGTAGAGGCGCCAGAATTTGCATATACAATGAAAACCAAAGGGTTTGGCGATCAGATCCAAGACAACTTCGGTAAATCATTGGGTGTGAATTTGAATATTCCCATTTACTCCGGACTTTCACGTCAGAATCAAGTGAAAACGGCAAATTTGGCGGTCTTAAGGGCGCAGTTGAATATGGATAGAATTCAGCAAAATGTGCAAAATGAAGTGCTTTCTGCGTTTAATAATTATCAAAATGCTGAAAAACGATACGCATCAAACCTAGAGAATAAAAACTTGCAGGCCCAAAATCAGCAATATGTGAAACAGCGATACGATGCTGGCGCGGCCTCTTATTTTGAATATCAATTGGCTTTGTCGACAAGTTCTGCTGCGCATCAAAATTATATCTCTGCCAAATACGAACTCGCATTCCGGAGGTTAGTTTTAGAGTTTTATTTGTCACCCAGTCAATATCAAACATCAATAATTCCTACCCAAAAATAACATGAAGAAAAAACGCATTCTTTGGATTTCGATTATAGCTCTCGTAGTCTTGGTAGTTGTTGCCATGGTGATGAAAGGCGGCAAAAAAGATTTAGAAGTGGAATCGGTAAAGGTGGAAAATCGCACGATTACGGAAATTGTGAGTGTGACCGGTAAAATTCAGCCGGAAAGCGAAGTGAAAATTAGTGCGGATGTGAGTGGGGAGATTATCGATATGATGGTTCATGAGGGCGATAGTGTCACCCAAGGACAGCTGTTGTTGCGCATCAACCCTGAGTTGTACGAAACGGCGATGTCTCAGTTGAAAGCCAACCTCGACAATACAAAAGCGGCTTTGGCGGGGTCTGAAGCGCAGTTGATTAAAGCAAAAGCGGCATATGATCAGGCGGGACTTACTTTCAAACGTCAGAAAACCCTTCACGAACAAAAAGTTATATCAGAACAAGAATGGGAGACGGCACAGTCGCAATATGAATTTGCGAAAGCGGATTTTGAGTCTGCGGGGAAATCGGTTTTGGGATCGCGTTACAATGTTCAAAGTGTTGCGGCGAGATTGGAAGAGGGTAGAAGAAATTTGGGAAGGACTAGTATTTATGCTCCGGCTTCGGGTACGGTGACGCATTTGACCTCAGAAAAGGGTGAAAGGGTAGTTGGGACGGCTCAAATGGCGGGTACTGAAATTATGCGCATTTCCAATATGAATGTGATGGAAGTGCAGGTGAATGTGAATGAGAACGATATTGTAAAAATTCATATTGGTGATAGTGCGGATGTGAAGGTGGATGCATATGACAATCGGGTATTTAAGGGTGTAGTGACAGAGATTGCCAATTCTGCTGTTTTCAATTCTGCGCAAAATATGAGTGATCAAGTAACCAATTTTGTGGTGAAAATTCGTTTGGCGCCCAGCAGTTATTCCGATTTGATTAAAACGGGAGAATTTCCATTTTTACCTGGAATGACGGCGAGTGTGGATGTCAAGACAAAAACCAAAGCAGGCGTAATTGCGGTTCCAATTGCAGCGGTAACAACCAGAAATCCAATCATTGATGCTTCGGCGAAGGTTGGTGCGTTGAATGCGACGGCTAAAACACCAATATCGGGGGTTCAAACGTGGGTGTTTTTATACAATGGTGGAAAAGCCAAGGCGGTTGAGGTGAAAACAGGACTTCAGGATTTGGATTATTACGAAGTAATTTCTGGACTAAAAGTGGGCGATGAGGTGGTTTCGGGTCCAAGTATGGCAATCGCCAAGACCTTGAATGATGGGGATCGACTGAAAAAGAAGAAATAACTTTTACACAAAATACCAACCTATAGTTTGGTTTTGTTAGACAAAATACTATTTTTGGGGCGTTGCTAGGTTCGATTGTGGATGGCTAATTCACATCGATGAAAAGGGAACTTCGGTGAAAAACCGAGACTGTACCCGCAGCTGTAACTCCAAATCAAACATTGTTTGGTTTATATTTTGGGCATCTAACGCCACTGTGTAACAACGGGAAGGCGCCCAAGATGGAGAAGTCAGAAGACCTGCCTGATAACACTATTGCACGCTTTCGGGATAAAGGCGCAGCGAGGAATCGGGCGTGCATTGCGTTCCCGTATCTTCTCTCACTTTTCTCGTTTTTGTGCCAACGCAATCTATGTTTGCCTTGTGCGCCATATCGCTCCTATCTGTGGTTTCGGAAATTATTCCGAAGACAGATTCTGTTTCAAGGAAAACGGAGGTGATAAAGCCTGTAGATACTGTGTTTGTTCATGTACAACGCATCGATTTTGCCACTTTGGGCAGGGTGGTGAGAGATTATCAGGCGGGGAATGATGATCGATCGCTGACCTCGGCTTTGGGCGGTGCGGGGGTATTTTTTAAGCAATATGGTGTTGCGGGTTCAAGTACGATTTCTCGTCGCGGCGCTGATGCCAATCAAACCCAGGTGAATTGGAATGGCCTGCCGGTAAACAATGCCATGTTGGGGATGACGGATTTCAATACGCTGTTGAATTGGGGAAATACAGAAATGTTCCTTGTTGAAGGTGGAAATTCGGCCAGTGTGGGCAGTGGAAGTATGGGAGGCACACTATTTTTAAGAAATGGAGTGGCTTTTGGAACTGGCAAGGCGCTTGAATGCAACTCGAAATTACTAAGTACGTTTGGAAGTTTTGGAGAGCGAAATTTCGCTGCAGATGTATCGCTGCAAAATCAGCATCTAATGCTCCAAATTTCAGCGATGCGATTTGAATCGAACAATGCGTTTCAGTTTTCCGATTTGGGTTTGGATTTGCCAAATAGAATGATGGAAAATGCCCGTAGAGAGCAATCGATGCTTCGCTCGGTGCTAGCATATAATAAAGGGGCTCATTGTTTGAAAGCGGTGTCGGAATTTGCGACAATGCAACGTCATTTGGGCTTGGCATTGGGATCTTTTCAGCCATTGGGGAGACAGGACGACAACAACATGCGATCTGTTTTAGAATACATTTATCAGCCGAATCGAGGTGTTTCTGCTACGCATCGATTGGGATATGTGCAAGATCAAATCAATTATTTTTCATCGCCCAGCGATAGTAAAGGAAGCTTGAGTATCGGAAAGACGGTGCATTTTCAAAGTGAGTTTTATCGGGTTTGGGGAATTTGGAAAGCCTTTTTGGGGAATGATCTACAGTATCAGCAGGCCCATTCCGAATATTACTTGGGTTGGTCTTCTCGCATATTACCGGCCTCCTTGGTGGGATTGAGCACTGCAAAAGGAAAAACGTCTTACGGTTTCAACGGTCGCTATGAATGGCATGAGAAAGTGCCCACCATGGGATTTTCGTTTGTGTATCAGGCTTCAAAACAAGGTTCAATCAAGGCCAATGTTCATAGCAGTTTTAGACGTCCCACATTGAACGATTTATTTTGGGTAACAGGAGGGATGGCACAAGGGTTAAAGCCAGAAAAAGGCAAGGGCGCTGAGGTTGGGTATTTATTTAAGTGGTTGCCGAATGGGTTGTGGAAACAAAATCCGTTGGGGAATCGACATGAAAATCGATGGGTGGGGCAATCGGAGGTGACGTTTTATTATCGCACGGTGGATCAGCCCATTTTGTGGGTGCCGAAGGGTACGTATTGGTTTGCTACGAATTTGTCGGGCGGCGGTATATATGTTGGTGGGCAATTGAGTGCCTTACTAAAATATCAAATGGGAAACAAAGGTTCGGCGATACTCAAATCGAATGTGGACAGGGTGAGTAGCAGGGTAAAACAGACACCTGAGTCGATGGCGTATCAGCAAATTTTTGTTCCTGACTGGAACGGGAATGCGTATTTGGGTTTTGAGAATCTGCGCTTTGAATCTGGGTTTGGTGTTGATTTTACGGGCCGCAGATTTATTCAGACAGACAATTTACAATCATTAGATCCATACGCATTGTTGAATCTTCAGTTTGGTTTGAAAAAGTTGACATTACCGTGGGGGTTGGCATTGCAGTGCAACTGGGAAATATTGAATGTGTTAAACCAAGATTATGTGAGTATGCCTGGTAGGCCGATGCCGGGACGGGCATTCCGCGTGACATTGCTTATAAAATCGAATCAATCAAAATGAACATGAAAAATTATATCAAAATGCGCGCATTGTCGCTGATCATTGCACTTTCGGGTGCCTCGGCCGTTAACGGTCAGTCTATCAAAGAGGGTTTCGAAATGATGCCTGTGGATTCTGGAGCTGTGTTGAATGGGAGTAGGGGTGAAAAAGATATTCTTTTGCATCCGAAAGGTCCTTTTGTGTCTAAAATGCCTGTGCTTTGGGATACTTCGTATGGTGGTTACTGGGCTGCTGGATGGGCGGTTTCTAGGAAGTTGGATGGTTCGGGTGGTGCATCGGATTATTCAAAGCACTTGTATTGTGCCAAGCCAGGTCATGGCTCGGAGAAAAATGTTACCGGAAAATATAATGGTAAGGCCTTTGTAATTGGGATGAACGGTTCATTTTTCATTTCTGGGGCGGGTCCGAGCAGCGGGATTTTGGGCTTTAAAATTGCCAATACCACATTTGCTTATAACAGCATGAAATCGGGCGATGCGTTTGCTAAGAAGTTTGGTGGTGCTTCGGGAAATGATGCCGATAGTTTTGTGTTAAAAATCTCTGCATTTCACAAGGGTCAATTTTTATTTAGCAAGCGGGTGATTTTGGCGGATTTTCGATTTACGAACAATACAAAAGATTATATTCTAGACAGTTGGGCTGTAGTTGATCTTTCATTCCCTCAAAAGGAGGTCGGCCCTAGAGACAGTTTTGTTTTTGAGTTGATGAGTTCTGATAACGGTCAGTTTGGCATGAATACGCCAGGATTTTTTGCCATCGACGAGGTGATTGCTGCCCAATGGTTGGGGGTAAATGCGGTGAATCGACTTACAGCCAAGGTCTATCCCAATCCTGCGGAGGATTTTGTTTCTATTGAAACGGTGGGCTCTATGATTGATTTGCAAGTTAACAATGCCTTCGGAGAGTTGGTTTATGAAACCAAAAAATGTAGTGGTAAGTTGCACCAAATCAATATCAAATCTTGGACGGCGGGGGTGTACACAATTTCTGCCTCAACCGTTAGCGGCAAGGAGTCGAGTGTGATAGTGAAACGATGAAATTAAGATTCAATCTGATTGCTTGTTTGTTGTTGTTGGCTTTGGCTTTTCAAAGTTGCACCGACGATAATATTGTCCCAGATAAAAAGGAAATTCCCAATACTGGCGAGCGGGTTGCGGTTTTGTGTGAAGGCAATTTCATGTGGGCGAATGCTCGGTTGGATTTGATGCAGACGGATTCTGGCAAGACGCAGATGGTGAGTAGTGTTTACGAGAAGGCCAATAATAAACCTATAGGTGATGTATTGCAGTCGGGGTTGGTTGCGGGGAACAATTTATTTTTGAGTATCAACAACAGCGGTAAGGTGTTGGGGTTGGATCTAAAGTCGTTTAAGCAAAAGAAGATGAATGCGAAGTTGAAGTCGCCTCGATGTTTGATGATGGTGGGGGGTGATTTGTGGGTGAGTGATTTGTATGCGAACAGGATATCGGTTTTGGATACTGTGGATTTGCGTTTGAAGCGGGAGATTGTGGTGCCGGGATGGACGGAGCAGATGGTAAGGTGGGGCGATGAGGTGGCGGTGGCTTGTTATTCGGGCAAGGTATTGGTGTATGATTATTTGACTGGGGGGTATAAGCGTTCATTGGATGTGGATTCGGGTTCATTGTATTTAGCGGTGGATGGGATGAACCAGTTGTGGGTGGGGGGTTCTGTGGGCTCCAAGGGCGGCGTAGCCGCCTTTGGAGCCTCAGCCAGCGCGCCGAAGGCGCGCTGGACAACCAACGCCCCTATAGGAAATATCTACCCCTCAGCCGATGGGAATTCCCTTTATATCTCCTCCCAAAATAAAATTTTCACATTCCCCAATACGGCCAAGTCCGGTGCCGACCTAACCATCCTCTTTGATCCAGCCATCAAACAATTGTATGGCTATAATTTTAACCCCAAAAATCAAGTTTTCTATCTCGCCGATGCCAAAGACTTCGTGAGCAACGGCGAAGTGATTCGATATCCTCTGCAATTCCCCAATCAAAAAGCCACACTCTCCACAGGCGTAAATCCGTCTGGGTTTGTGTTCCTCCCTTAATAACATGCGTTTCATAAACGTACCAATTTCCCGGTGGTAGGATCGGCCACCATACCTTGCCCTTTCTTTTGCTATCTTTGAACCCTAAGGCATGAAATTCAAAATCCCAGGGCTTAAAAAAATCGATGTGCTACTAATGCGTTCCTATGTGGGCCCATTTGCTGTCACCTTTTTTTTGTCGATGTTCCTGTTTTTGATGCAGTTCCTCTGGAAATTTATCGATGAACTCGTAGGCAAAGGCATCGCCCCAGATTTATTGGCCAAACTGATCTTCTATTCCCTGGCAGATTTGGTTCCCATGGCCATGCCCCTTACCATTATGGTAGCCGGCCTAATGACCTTTGGAAACCTCTCTGAAAGCTTTGAATTGGTAGCCATGAAAAGCAATGGAATATCCCTATTGCGTGCACTAAGACCGATATTCTTATTGATGTGCTGCTTGGCGGTGATGAACTTTATGTTCCTCAATTACGTGATCCCCAAAGCCAAATTGGAACAAGCCGGTATGCTGATTGATATGCGTTCTAAAAAACCGACATTCAACCTCGCTGAAGGTATTTTTTATCATCAAATTGAAGGATTCGCCATTCGCGTGGGAAAAAAGGAATCCGACAATCAAACGGTGAGAGATGTCCTCATTTATGAATACAAAAAAGACGATTCTAAACGTTTAAATGTGGTGAGAGCGGAATGGGGTACCATGAAACTCACAAACGATCAAAGGGTGCTCAATTTTACACTTTATAAAGGTGTGCGATACGAAGAAATGACCAACAGCCCCGAGTATCGAAAAACGCAGCCCTTTAATCAGATGTTTTTTGAAAAGCAGCAGATTCAAATCGACCTCTCCAGTTTGGATTATCAGTTTTCAGACAGAGACTTGATTGCCTCGGATTATCGACTTCGAAATGTATCGCAGTTGTTCAAAGAAATAGATACGTTTCATTTGAAATGCAATTCGCTGAAGGCCGATAATAGTCGCTATTTGGGCCGATATTTACACATCCCCGGCGTGATGACCGTGGATACCCAATTGACAGCTTTCAAGAGAAGTATAACCATTTTTGATCCGCTCAATGAGTCGAGAATATTAAAGAATTACCCCGAAACACAGCAAGCAACCATCGCGGCCAGCGCCATTAACCACGCGCGGAGTATAAAAAGTACGGTGGAAGGCTTAATGACATCCCTAGATTTTGAAGAAACCGATATCAATCTCTACAAATCTGAATTGCATAAAAAATTCGCTTTTTCAATCTTGGTGATATTGCTCTTTTTGATCTCGGCGCCATTGGGTGCCATTATTCGTAAAGGGGGAATTGGTATGCCATTGGTGATCTCGGTGGTGCTATTTGTGCTGTTTTATGCTGTGAATCTTACGGGAGAAAAAATGGGCAAAGAAGGCATTGTTCCCGTTTGGATGGGAAGTTGGATGAGCTCGATGTTGCTTTTCCCAATTGGGGTGATAATTACATACCGCGCCAGCATCGACAAGAGTTTTCAGGGTACAAATCCATTAAAAAATTGGTTTGTTTCGATGTGGCAGAAGTGGAAACAGAAAAGGTCGGCAACGCCTATTGTTAAGAATTTGACGGGATATAAACCCACAGAAAATAACCCCATATCTGAAGAATTGGAATAATGAAGTTATTGGTGGTTGGAAATAGAATGCCATGGCCATTGCATGACGGTGGGGCAATTGCTACGTATGGTATGTTGCGTTCATTGGTGGAAAACGGCGCTGAGGTCGATTTTTTCGCGTTCAATACAAAAAAACACTTTGCGGAAAACGCAATTATCGAAAAATATTTTGGATTTTGTAAGGTGCATTTGGTGTCGTTGGATGCTGGGGTTAAGCCCTTGAATGCCCTTTGGAATTTGCTCTTTGGCGGTAGTTATCACATGGAAAGATATGATAGCATTGAGGGAGCTGATCAATTGTATAATCTAATCCAATCGGGAAATTATGATTGTGTGATGATTGAGGGGTTGTATTCCATGCCTATCACATTGCGGGTGATGAAGCAATTGTCTGTGAAAGCAGATGGATTGGGATCGAACGAAATCCATGTAAATAGGAACGAAACGATCCAAAAGAAACCAATAAAATGGGTATATCGATCGCACAATGTGGAATATCAAATCTGGGAAAGATTGGCAATGTACATCTCTCAGCCATTGAAACGTTGGTATCTAGGAATACAAGCAAAACGTTTGAAGCGCTATGAAATCAATGCGTGGGGCCTATTGGATGCCATTGTTCCTATCGTAGAAACAGATTCAAATATCATTCACGCAGCGGTTACTGAAATTCAGAAAAACAATCAAATAAATAGTGGGGATTCCGTTGTGAGTAAGCCCCAAATTCATGTTTATCAACCCGGAATCGCAATAGAAAGTCCATTTGCTTTCGTGCATCGCCCGCTCTCGATTTTTCACATCGGATCGATGGAATGGCAGGCGAATGAGCAAGGGGTGATGTGGTTTTTGAAAAAAGTATGGCCGCTGGTTTTGTCGATTGAACCCAACGTGAAATTCCATTTGGCGGGCAAGGGGTTGAGTAAGACGGATCCTAGATTTTTTCAAACAGGCATTGTAAATCATGGAGAAGTGGATGACGCGGAAGTGTTTATGCAGAAGTATGGAATTATGATGGTGCCAATTCAAGCGGGGAGTGGCATTCGTATAAAATCGTTGGAGGCCATGGCGTTGGGCGTACCCGTTGTTTCTACCTCAATTGGAGCACAAGGGCTTTCGGTTGACAAGGGTACACAAATGATAATCGCCGATGATCCAGCTGATTTCGCCAATGGAATTGTGCAATTGTTATTGAATCCGGCAGCATCGCAAGCGATGACCCAACGAGCGCGAGCATATATGGAAGAGCACCACAACCTCAAACGGAATACTTCGGAATTGCTTTTGTTTTTACAGGCGCTTTGATTGCGCCAATTATAGCAATCAGATGAATTAGCAATTAAAATTTACTGGGTAAAAACCATCTTAAAATGAGGAATTCCGGCCTCGTAGAATCTTCCTCCTTGTGCCACAAACCCGTATTTTTCATAAAATTTTAACGCGTGTTCTTGGGCGTGCAAATATATGATTGGCAGTTCAGCAGTGCGTAAAGGTGTAACCGCCTGCAAACAATGGTTCAGCAATGCCGCACCGATGCCTGCAGTTCGATGTTCCTTTAAGACCGCAAATCGCTCCAGTTTATAGCCTTTGTCTGTTGTGCGATACCTACAAGTTCCAACAATTAGGCCGTTGTAGGTCGCTAAATAATGAATGCTCGTAGATTCAAATTCATCGTACTCTTCATCGGGCGGGCATTCTTGTTCAATGACAAAAACTCTGCGACGTATATCAAAAGCTTGGGCTAAATCGGTGGGGTTTGAGATCGGTTTAACATGTATCATGAGAAAAATGGTTAAATTTGCATCAAACTTAATACAAATAATAACCCAATGGCTCAATCTCAAATTCAATCTTTGCTCGGTTCACAAGCGGAATTCTTGTTGGATCACAGCTGTAAAACCATTGATAAATCTATGATTCACGCCCCAGGGCCTGATTTTGTAGACCGCATTTTTTCGCAAACAAATCGCAGCCCTCAAGTATTGAAGAGTTTGCAACAATTGTATGGTCACGGTCGTTTGGCTAATACGGGCTATTTGAGTATTCTTCCTGTAGATCAAGGAATTGAGCACAGTGCCGGCGCATCGTTTGCTCCAAATCCTATTTATTTTGATTCTGAAAATATCATCAAGTTGGCCATTGAAGGCGGTTGCAATGCAGTTGCTTCAACCTACGGTGTTTTGGCGATGCATGCGCGTAAATACGCTCACAAAATTCCATTTATCGTTAAATTAAACCACAACGAATTTTTGTCGTACCCCAACAAGTTTGATCAAATCATGTTTGGTTCGGTTGATGCTGCTTGGAACTTGGGTGCTACAGCTGTAGGTGCTACGATTTATTTCGGAAGTCCTGAAAGCGCACGTCAGATTGTTGAAGTGGCAAAAGCGTTTGAGCGCGCTCACGAATTGGGTATGGCAACCATTTTGTGGTGCTACACCCGCAACAATGGTTTCAAAGTGGATGGCATCGATTATCATGCCAGTGCCGATTTGAGCGGTCAAGCCAACCATTTGGGTGTAACCATCCAAGCGGATATCATTAAGCAAAAATTGCCCGTGAACAACGGCGGATACAATGCTACCAAGCACGGTAAAACACATCCAAAAGTATATTCTGAATTATCAAGTGATCACCCGATAGATTTAACGCGCTACCAGTTGGCAAATTGCTACATGGGAAGAGCCGGATTGATCAATTCTGGTGGTGAATCTAAAGGTCAAGGCGATATCGAAGAAGCGGTTTTTACAGCTGTAGTTAACAAACGTGCCGGTGGTTCTGGTTTGATTTTGGGTCGTAAAGCGTTCCAAAAGCCTATGAATGAAGGTGTTGAATTGTTGAACTCTGTTCAAAGCGTTTATTTGGATAGCAGCATCGATTTGGCGTAATTTGTTGGTCATGAATCTTGATTTCGAAGACGACGAAGACCTTGCAGGCGATGGACCAAAATGGTATCAACGAACCTGGAATGGGATTTTAACCAAAACCAAGGACAAAAAGCCTACGCCCGATGGGTTGTGGGAAAAGTGTAAGCGCTGTAAAGAAGTGGTGCCTACCAAAGAATGGATATTGAAAAACTATGTTTGTCCGTCTTGTTCCTATCATGAGCGAATTGGGTCAATGGAATATTTTGATATTCTTTTTGATGACAATCAGTTCACTGAAATCAATGCTGATTTAAGCAGTGGAGATCCATTGAAGTTTACAGATTCAACGCCGTATACCGATCGTATCATTGTAGCGCAGCGTAAAACTGGGTTGAAAGACGCGGTAAGAACAGCTCACGGCAACATAGATGGCCAGCCCCTTTGTATTGCATGTATGGATTTTAATTTCATTGGCGGTTCTATGGGGAGTGTAGTGGGTGAGAAAATTGCTCGCGCAATTGATTATTCAATAGCCACGCGTACTCCGTTTATGATGATTTCAAAATCAGGTGGAGCTCGAATGATGGAAGCCGCATTTTCACTCATGCAAATGGCTAAAACAAGTGCTAAATTGGCGCTGTTGGGCCGTGCCGGCATTCCTTATATTTCCTTATTAACCAATCCAACCACAGGTGGAGTTACCGCATCTTTTGCCATGTTGGGCGATGTAAATATCGCTGAACCAGAAGCATTGATTGGCTTTGCTGGTCCTCGGGTGATTCGTGAAACCATTGGTCGTGATTTGCCAAAAGGATTTCAAAGTTCTGAATTCTTGGTAGAGCACGGATTCTTAGATTTTATAGTGGATCGTAATGATTTGAAATCGAAGGTTTCGAATTTGTTGCGCATGATGTGGACCAAAAAAACAGCTTAAAATAACTAACTATGAACTTTCCAGATAATTTGAAGTACACCAAAGACCATGAATGGGTTTTGGTTGATGGCGATGTAGCCACAATTGGCGTAACTGATTTCGCTCAAAGTGAATTGGGTGATATTGTATTCGTTGACATTTCTTCTCAGGGCGATACAATTGCTGCACATGAGGTTTTTGGTACAGTAGAAGCGGTGAAAACTGTAAGTGATTTGTACATGCCTATGAGTGGTGAAGTCATTGAAGTGAACGCTTCTTTGGATTCTGCACCTGAATCAGTAAACAGCGATCCCTATGGTGAGGGTTGGATGGTAAAGGTGAAAATGAGTAACCCATCGGAAGTAGACGGTTTGATGAGTCACGCCGATTACGTTGCGATGGTGGGATAAATAAATATTTGATTTAATGAAATATATCTTTCAGTACAAGTATACTCTGGGTTTGCTTGTACTGATTTTATATTTATGCTTGACCACGATGCCCCATGTTTCAGGATTGGAGAAATTTAGTTGGTTGGGTATAGATAAATGGGTGCATTTCGGACTATATTTCATGCTATGCTATGCTTGGAGTTATGAAAATTCGAATTTTAGAAATTCGATAACTTTGTTTTTAATAATTGGAATATTGATTGGTGGTGGCGTTGAATTATTGCAATTGTATATAACCAATTATAGAAGTGCTGAATGGGGCGACTTTTTTGCCGATGTTTCGGGTTTGTTCGTTGCGAATTTCATCGCGACGAAATACTTGAAAAATCGCAGTTTGGATTGAGTGTTGACTGCATTCAATGAGAATTCGTATTTTTTATTTTTTTGGTACGGCACTTACGAAATCTTCAATAATCCTCAGCTCTTTGGCCCATTCGCAGCCAGCAAATCCTTCGAAATCAGTGTATTGGATGTTCTGATTGTAGAATTCTAAATATTGGGATGACAATGGACTATACGACCAATGCCAAGCTTCCGGCTCATACCCAGTTAATCTAACACTCGCGCGCGGGGAGTAGACTTCGATGAAGCCAAATTTGTTTGCATTCTTTCGTAGCCAAAGCACCTCCTTCAGTCCCTTGCCTGTTGTGAAATACGTAGGACTCAAATTGTTAATATCAATGTCGGTGCCCCAATGATGTCTGCTGCTACTCGGCATGCTGCTGTATTTCAAGATCTCCCGTGCATTGTTTGCCGAAGCGCCAAATTTTGGAATATTGACATTCCATTTTCTTTCCCAAATGGCCTTCTGCTCCCAAAAATTTCGTGTCCCACTGATGATTCTCAATGAAATCTCTTCGCTAGCAGCTGCCAACTTCATTTGCTGAAAAGCGGCAATCACTTCTTTTTGGAGATACATCGACTTGCTGCATAAATGAGCAGGGACAATTTGAAATCGTACATTATTTTGGGGTAGGAAACGACCCGTGACAAAAGCTTTACTTATGGATGTGTCTATCGTTTTTGTTTTATGTGACGCTGGTTTGTTATTGAATTTCAACGCTAAGGTTGAGGCTCGAACCCCGAATGGTATGGGATGAATAACATTTGGGGAGTTTGATATAGTTTCGGATGATATAAAGTCCGTTTTTAGAATTTTGGTCGCAATCAAATACGAAACCGAAACCGTAAATATCGAAAAAACTATCACAGCGCGGTGATTCATGAGAGCAAAGTAACAACAATTCAGACTGACTCTAGTAAATTCGTAAACTATGACTCGGGTAATGCACTTGTTTAAATTATTATTCATTGGATTTGTACTAACTCTATCAAATCGCACTATGGGTCAAGCTTCGGCCATGGAACATGGAGCAACCGCACGTTGGCAATGGGAATTGAAGCGTTTGGCAGATCCTGAAACAGGAAATATCCCACTAAATATGCGTCAGCGAGAACTGATGTACGTTTCAACACTACCCAAAAATACAGATGTCAATCCGTTGGCAATGGGACAAAGTACCGGTTGGATACATAGAGGGCCTTATTTTATTGGGGGTAGAACTAGAGCATTGGGTATCGACGTGGCCAATACGAAAAGAATTCTCGCAGGATCGGTATCCGGTGGCATGTGGCTGAGTGAAAATGATGGAAAATCATGGCATCCAACCCAATCTACAAATGAATTTAGAAGTGCAACTTGCATTGCGCAGGATACGAGACCCAATCATCAACAACGATGGTATATGGGGACAGGGGAAGCTTACGGTCAGAGTGCTGGTGCAAGAGGTGCCTATTATTTGGGCGATGGATTGTTTTCTTCCGACGATTCGGGTAAGTCGTGGCAGGCCATCGCATCTACGTCGGGTGGGAATCCATTGACGTTTACAACTGGCTGGCAATTGGTTTGGAATGTGGTGGTAGATCAATCGGCTCATGATACAGCAAATGAAATTTATGCGGCTATTTATAATCAAATCCAAAGAAGTGCAAACGGTGGAAAGACTTGGGTAAGCCAGTTGGCCGGCGGGTATTTTACCGATGTGGCTGTCACAACCAAGGGGATTGTATACGCAACTTCGAGTTCAGACGGTGCGAAAAAGGGAATGTTTCGTGCGTACAACGATGGAAAACTCGTAAATATCAACCCATCATTCTTGGGGACAACCTACAAGCGAATTGTAATTGGCATTGATCCGAACAACGAGAATGTTGTTTATTTTCTGTTGAATACGGATGGGTTTGGTCGTAAAAGCGCAAACTACAAAGGCGACATCGAATGGAATGCTCTGTATCGATATACTTATATAGCCGGTGATGGCAGTGGCGACAGTGGCAAATGGGAGGACCTGTCGATGAATTTACCCAATGGAAGTCCATTTGACCGCTGGAATGTTCAAGGTTCTTACGATATGTTTGTGCGCGTGAGACCCGGAAATTCCGATGAAGTGTATATTGGCGGAACAAACTTGTATCTTTCAAAAACGGGGTTTGCAGACTCCACGCACATCATGAAAATTGGTGGCTATAAAATGAATGCAAAGTTCCCTGATGTTGGGGTTTGGCCCAACCATCACCCCGATCAACACAATTTGTTGTTTTATCCCAATGATGGTAGCAAGTTGCTCAATTCCAATGATGGTGGCGTTTTTAGGTCGGTGGATTTGGCCTTAGCTCCATTTGAGTGGGAATCGTTGAATAATGGATACTTAACGACACAGTTTTATACGGTGGCCTTGGATCATGGTACGCCGGAGAGCCCGCTTTTGGTTGCTGGAGCGCAGGATAACAATCAATTGATGACGGTTTCTATGGATTCAAAAGCCCCCTGGACCACAGTGTATTTTGGCGATGGCTCTTATTGTGCGATGGAAGATGGTGCAAAACTCCATTACTTTTCTAAGCAGCTAGGTAAGATGGTTAAAGCGACGGTGGACGCTGGTGGAAATCGTACATCCTATGCCAGAATTGACCCAGTAGGGGGTGAGAAATATCTATTCATCAATCCTTTCTTGCTCGATCCAACCGATAACAATACGATGTATTTGGCCGGCGGTAAGTACTTATGGCGCAACAACAAATTGAGAACAATTCCTTTGGCTGGTAATAACGACAGTATCACCTTTGGCTGGACAAAAGGCACAGATTCAATTCCCATTAGAAATGAATTCATTTCGGCCGTTGGCGTGAGTTCAAAACCGGCTCACCGCGTCTATTATGGGTCAACCATGAAACGTTTGTATCGAGTTGATAGCGCAGATTTGAGCACTACCTTGAAGCCCAAAGACATTACGGCGTTGGCATTTCCTTCGGCTTATGTGAGTTGCGTAGCGGTGGATCCTAGAAATGCGGATCGAGTTATGGTTTCTTATAGTAATTATAACGTCTATAGTATTTTCAACTCAGAGGACGGGGGCAAGACATTCAATAAGGCGGCAGGAAATTTAGAGCAGTTTGCTACCGGTTTGGGCGATGGTCCTTCGGTGCGATGGCTATCGATTTTGCCAGTTAGCGATGGTACAGTGTATTTGGCCGCAACAAGTGCAGGGTTTTTCGCAACCGATACGTTGATGGGTGTGAATACCAAATGGGTTCAGCAAGCCAGTGGTGAAATTGGGAATATGGTCTGTGATATGTTCGATGTTAGAGTGAGTGATGGAACCATCGGCTTGGCAACACATGGCAATGGAGTTTTCTCGGCGAAAATTGTCAAAAAGGGCGACATCTTAGGTTCAGACTATTTAGAAAAGAATCAAACGATAGGGTTGAAGGCGTTTCCAAATCCGAGTTCTAACAATATTACCATTCAAATGAAAATAAAATTGCCCGCGCAGAATGTGAAAATGTCGGTGCTCGATGTTCTGGGTAGAACGGTAAATGTTCCATTGAAAGAGCTGACCATCGGTAGTTCTCATTCTCAGACCATGAATGAAAAACAATGGAATTTGGATGTGTCGCAACTCAAAAAGGGCGTGTATTACGTCCGAATAGAGACTGGGAATTGCCTAAAAACGATTCAGATTCAGGTGGCAACAGATAATTAGTATGGAAATATTTAAATGTTAGCTTTTTTGGATGCAAGCCATAGATTTACAATCGGGGGTTTGTTTAACTTTTTTTTCTTTGCACTTTGGATTGCGTGACTATCTTTGTGGAACCATGAATCAAATCAGATTTGAAGGCAGAAATGCACAGTTTTTTTCAACTTTGCGCAGTAGGATTGACGGATATTTTACAGAAAACAATATCAAGCAATCTGGCAATTGGAAATTGTATAGCAAGACGTTGATTTTGATGTCGACATTGATTGCCTCTTATATTTTACTTGTATTTTTCACGCCAGCAGCTTGGATTTCGGTGCTACTTTGTGTCTTCATGGGTGTCAATTTTGCGACAATTGGTTTCAATGTGATGCATGATGGTTCTCACGGTAGTTATTCTCGCAAGGCTTGGGTGAATAAAATGATGGCATTGAGCTTAAATGTGTTGGGTGGAAATTCTTTTTTCTGGAATCAGAAGCACAATGTGGCTCACCACTCATTCACCAATATTGAAGGCGCGGATGAGGATATTGACGTGAGTCCATACATGAGAGTGAGTGAATACCAACCCAAATATTGGTTTCATAAATTCCAACATATTTATGGTTTATTGCTCTATTCTCTTTCTTATATCATGTGGATCTTTTATCAAGATTTCGTAAAATATTTCACTGGAAAAGTGGGAGATAGGGATATTAAAACCCCTTTAACGGTCAGCGATCATCTTATATTCTGGGCAACAAAATTGGGATACATCGCCATATTTATTGTATTTCCAATGTATTACGTTGGATTGGGCAGTACGTTGATTGGTTATTCTCTCATGGCATTAACAACGGGTTTTGTGATTGCCGTTGTGTTCCAGTTGGCACACGTAGTAGAGGATGTGACTTTTGTGGGAAAAACGTCTCCAGTTACAAACGTAGAATCAGACTGGGCTACGCATCAAATTCTAACAACCGCCAACTTTGGTACCAAGAGCAAATCATTGGCTTGGTTATTGGGTGGTTTAAATTTTCAAGTCGAGCACCATTTGTTCCCTAAAATTTCTCATGTCCATTATCCAAAAATCAATAAAATTCTGAGAGAGACATGTGAAGAATTCAATGTAATGTACAAAGAATTCCCTACAATGTTGAGTGCAATCCACTCTCATCTGTTGCATTTGAAACACATTGGGGCTTAATTTCTTTATTTGATTTGGCAATTTTCTGCTTTATCATTGCCATGAGTCTGTCATGAGAAATATTGGAGTACCCTATGGATTAAAAGTGAGTTCACTGCGCAGTGACCATGCGATTGTTGTTGATGCGAATGGCAATCCGTTAAAAACCCACCTAAAGACAGTTTTTGTTTCCATGCCTACTCAGGTGGCACATCAACTAGTACAAGATATCAACGAACTTCCTACCAATGCGGAACTGATTGAGAGCTTGGTTTTTTGTTTGTTAAGTACATTTAGCATTGAAGAATCTCCCAATTTTCAATTGTACTTGGATACTGATTTACAATGGGATGCGGCCTATCGGTTGTCAAAAGATGATGAAATTGCAGCATTACAGTATCAAAGTATATCAGCTGTAACTAAATGTTTAAAAGACAAGTGGGTATCGTTACCAATCAATCAATCTGCCACAATTCAGGAAATGCAAACGGCTGAGATAGAATTTGTCCCTGAAAATATTCTTGATTTTTGGAATGAATTTACTACTGAATTTAACCAATGCCAAATCTATGTTGTTGAACTACTTCAAAGCATTTTTGGCGGAATTCACTTGTCGATGATATTGCTCTGGGTAAAAGGCAAAGTATCAGGGGAGGATTTGATGAAATCGTCGCTGTTTCTGAGCTGTTACAAAGAAGATTTGGAAAGTCCTAAATTCAGTAAGCAGGAAAGGGTAGATATTGAATATTTCTCCAAGCGATTGGCGGCTTTGCGCGAATGCTTGAATCACCTATCGGGTCAATAAATAATCATTTTATTGATTTAACGAATTACTTAACCGACAAACCGCTTGTGGTGTAAAATCCGTCGCCCTCAATTACCACCCAAAGCAACTTATTCTCGCCCGCTGGTATCGAACAATTGACTTCATTTAATCCGTCAACTTGGGTTTGATATACAACTTGTCCAACCGCATTGATCATTGAAATTCTTTTGATTGGCTAAAAATTGTATTGTTTTTTTCATGAGTTGTTTCTCTAACACAAAGTGAGACCTTCTTTGTGTAAGTTTTGTTGTCGGACTTATTGTAAATTGTTTAATTTCTTTCATTCATGACACAAAATAGACAATTCGTATTTTTTCGCGGGCCATTCAACCAAGAAAACCAACGATGAATTATGATCAATCTGAGTTCAGTACACAAACATTGCGCACTTTTCAGGGTTCGTGATCTTCGAGCTCTTTCGTCCGCCGTTTACGATGCAATGAATGAAGTGTGTTTGAGATTCAAACTGATTGTATAGCAAATTGTTACATACGGTAATCCTAGGGTAGTATTTGACGTTTTTCGCCTCCAAGAAACACCAAATGGCATCGTCTTCAACGGAATAACCCAAAAATGCAAGGTTGATGTGCTTGCTTCCCATTTGTACGGTTAGACCCGCTTGTATTAAAGCAGATAATAATTGCTGATTGGCCGGAGTGATATTGCTTAAATCGATGGCTTTGCCTGCGGATTGCGATAGATTCAGTTGAACATCGTTCATGTTGAGTTTGCAGCTCACTCGGATGTCTTTTTTTGCCGTTTCGATGCTCACTTCAGTAACGCCGACGTAGTAGGGGTGTGCCGCGCTGCCCGCACATACCAGGACCAAAGCAATGGTGAAATTCACAATGAAATGCTGGTGGAACTTGGAGAGATGATTAGATATCGACATATAAAATCGAACTTTGTGTTAACAAAGATAACACAGCGATGGGCGAAAATTTCTTATGGTTTCAAACGGGTTTTGAGCATATTACAGATTTGGCCGGATATGACCATGCCATGTTTTAACGCGTTTTGTGTATTTTTGTAAAATGGGCCTTTTGTAAGGGTGCATAAATTCTACATTGATGAAAAATTTTTACTGCCTTTTCTTGTCGTTTGCGATATTTTTCGCCGTTTCAACTGCCCAAAATCTTCAAAACAATCCCACCTCAAATCACGGTAACAAATTTGAACAATTGGGTACGATTCTTCCCGATGCAAATACCTATCGTACCGCATCCGGTGCTCCAGGTCATGAATATTGGCAGCAACGTGCGGATTATAAAATCCAGGCGACATTAGATGAGAAAAAGCAGTATTTGCAAGGCGAGGAGACCATCACCTACTTCAACAACTCCCCCGATGTTCTAACCTATTTGTGGTTGCAACTCGATGAAAACGAGCACAGTCCTAATGGAGAGAATAACTATTTTAACGAAAGCGGAAAGAGTCTGCCTATCACTCCCGGACAAATAGATGGGTTGGATGTGAAA
>NSIB01000003.1 GCA_002737625.1 Flavobacteriales bacterium
CTAGCTGTATCGCAGAGTAGCTACGTGCGGAATAGATAAGCGCTGAAAGCATCTAAGCGCGAAACTAGTCTCAAGATGAGTTTTCCTTTAAGGGTCGTAGAAGACTACTACGTTGATAGGCTACAGATGTAAATACAGTAATGTATGAGTCGAGTAGTACTAATTACCCGTAGACTTACCTTTAACTCTTTATTATTTCTTATTTCCAGCATTTGTCATAGACTTTTAAGACCTTATGGTGGTTATGGCGATGGTGTCCACCTCTTCCCATTCCGAACAGAGAAGTTAAGCCCATCAGCGCAGATGATACTTGGGTAATACCTGGGAAAGTATGTCGCCGCCGATTTTATTAAGACAAAAAACCTGACCTTACGGTCGGGTTTTTTTGTTTATTGCGGTTTTACGCAGAATGGGATTCAACATAGCATTTAGCTGGTACTTTGTCCAGCAATCTGTAATGAAAGTTATTTTTTTATTCTAATTAATTCAAGCTACTGCGATCTTTCAATCCGCTTCACCTCATCCCACATCGCATCCATTTGTTCCAATGTTAAATCATTGAGAGACAGCCCTTTCGATTCAGCAATGCTTTCAATCGCCTTGAATCTTCTGATGAACTTATGGTTGGTTAACTCCAACGCATCATCTGGATTGATACCACTTAATCGTGCGAAATTTACCAGCGCAAATAAGTAATCGCCAAATTCGGCCTCTTTATCCGCCTTGTTGTCCGCCTCCTGAAATTCTTGCCACTCTTCCTCCACCTTTTTATAAGCATCTTCCGGATTATTCCAATCAAATCCAACCTGAGATGCCTTCTCCTGCATGCGATAGGCCTTTACTATTCCTGTTAATCCCTTTGGAACGCCATTTAATATGCCATTCTTCTTGGTGCCCTTTTCTTTGATTTTGATCTGCTCCCAATTCTGTTTCACCTTGTCTGAGTCGTTTGCTTCCACATCGCCATAAATATGTGGATGTCGTCGGACGAGCTTTCCAATTAATGATTCGATGACATGCCCAACATTGAATTCATTGGTTTCCGAGGCGATCTTACAATAAAATACAATGTGTAGCAGAATGTCGCCGAGTTCTTTCTTTATCTCCTCTGAATCTTTTTGTATGATGGCATCCGATAATTCAAACGTCTCTTCAATTGTTAGCGTTCGGATGGTCTCCATAGTTTGCTCTTTATCCCACGGACATTTTTCGCGCAATTCGTCCATCACATCCAATAACTTTGAAAATTGGTCTAGTATTTCGGCTCTGTGCATTTTGTGTTTTGTAATCATTCTTGATTTACCATCTTACTTCTTTACTGACTGATTGCTTAATAATTCGTTGCTTCTTGGAATCTATTTGCTCTCAAGAATCAAATCCATAATGGCCAAGGCACACATCGCTTCAACAATTGGAACAGCCCTCGGTAATACACAGGGGTCATGTCGGCCCGTGGCTGCAATTGTTACGTTTTCACCCAATTTATTCAGGGTGTTTTGTTCTTTGCCGATGGTTGAAGTAGGTTTAAAGGCCACCTGAATTTTAATGTCGTCCCCGGTACTCATGCCACCGATGATCCCTCCACTGTGATTGGTTCTTGTGCTAACCCCGTTTGAATCACTGACCCATTCATCGTTATGCTCCGAACCCTTCATCGTAGCGGCAGAAAAGCCATCGCCAAATGAAATGCCCTTAACCGCGTTGATATTCAATAAATACTGACCCAAAACGGATTGCAATTTACCGAATACGGGTTCTCCGATACCTTTGGGCATTCCGCTGATATTGCATTGGATTACTCCGCCTAAACTGTCTTTTTCTAATTTTGCCATTTCAATGGCCTCAATCATGGCTTCGCTTGTCTGTTCATCCCAGCATCGTACACGGCTTCTTTCAATGTCTGATGCAATAGGCGTGGATTGGGTTTTTGGGGCGATGATTGTATAGATTTGATTTACCCACCCGGTTATGGTGATGCCTTGTTTTTCTAAATATTGATTGGCCATTGCACCAGCGGCGACCCAGCCTGCGGTAGTTCTGGCACTGCTTCTTCCTCCACCACGGTGATCCCTATGTCCGTATTTGGCATCATATAACAAATCAGCATGGCCAGGTCTGTAAATATCCTTTAATTCATCGTAATCCGCCGACTTCGCATCAGTATTTGGAATGAGAATGGTAATCGGAGAACCCAGGGTTTTTCCTTCAAACAGTCCAGAGATGATTTCCACTTCATCGCTTTCATTGCGGGCAGTAGTGATTGCACTTTGTCCAGGACGTCTGCGCTGCATAGATTGTTGCAATGCCGCCATATCAATCTCAACATTTGATGGATATCCATCTATCACAACCCCAATGGCAGTCCCGTGGCTTTCACCAAAAGAGGTGATGGTTAAATTCTTGCCGATGCTATTTCTTGCCATGTTGTGTTTATTGTTCAAGTTATTTGTACGACTACCAAGTATGGTCGATCTGGATTTTGGGTCCTTCTGGCGTTCCAACAAAAATCAAACTGAAACGACCGCTCAAAGTATCGTGGGTAGGTGTATTTTTTTGAATGACTTCCCATCTTCCGATGACTTGCGCGATGTATGCCGATTCATTGACCCATCGGATTTCGTCGCGATGAAATGTGAGTTTCCCCATGGCGTCTTTATCTGGGTAGCCCTTTTTATAAGAATCCGTAATTTCTTGCCAGCTCGTTTTTACTTTTTTGCTGGTAATGAATCGTACGCTTGAATCTTTGATGTATCCCGACATAAAAACGTCGATGTTCGCATCATTCCAACCCTTCAGTTGAAAATCTAGAACTTTATTTACTTCGTCTAGCGTATATGCAAAAACACTTTGACTCTTGGATAGATTAGTTGCTGCGTCGGAACTACCACTTTGATAGCGATAGATAAACGATATGATCGTGCACACCATGGCAAAAATTGCCAGAATCCAAGTTTTTCGGTTGTCAGGCCCCTTCTTCTCGTTAACAGTTTCTATTGTATTGTTGATTGGGTTTTGCGAATTCATAGGGTTGGCTATTAACTTATTCAAAGGTACACTTCTTCAATTGCTCCCAAAACTGCGGGAAAGATTTTTCTACACAAGCGGTGTCGGTAAAACTCAAAGCGGGAATCCATGGTTTTAGCGCAGAGAATGCCATTGCAATTCGATGGTCTGATTGGGTATATACATGAAGTTGGGCAGGGAAGAAGCGGCCAGAACAATTCAATATCCAATGGTCTTCTGCCTCAGAACCCGACATTGTTAAAGTACATCCTAAGTATTTGATGTTTTCCTGTAATGCTGATATTCTGTCGCACTCTTTGAATCGCAAATTATGCATACCCGATATTATCACAGATTTTCCCATGATGCACCATCCAACCACCAACGCGGGAACCAAGTCTGGGTTGTTCTTGAGGTTGATATGTAAGATGTTATCCTGTTTTAAAATTTCTTCATCCTCCGAAAAATGCAAGGGAATATCAATGGTTGTTGGGTACCTTGAAATCAGAATCCCGCTATCGGTTTCCCTCGTTTCAATGCCCAAATGAGTGCCCAAAGTGTACAACGCGGCATCGCCCTGGGAACTGTGCTTGTTTAAGTCAGTGATTTCTAGGTCTAAATTACCTAAAGAATTATCCATCTTCAATCCCAGGAGTTCTATCGTTGCATTCTTCGGCATACCCAATAGAAGTGGGTAAAAGAATGCGGCTGAACTCCAGTCAGATTCTAGTATATCTGCAGGTAATATTTTGTTTGAACTTTGATATTCGCCTTTTATTGTTATGTGGATTTCGGCGCCCACGGCAGCACTTACTGTTTCAATTCCCATGCGATTCATCAAATCAATGGTCATCTTTATATAAGCCTGGGAATGTGAACTGTCTGTGATGATCAGGTTTTTATTCCCTTTAAACAATGGGGCAATCAGCAGCAATGCACTGGCAAATTGAGAACTAACCGCCGCGCTGATGCGAACATCGGACCATTCTTTTATACCGCCTTTGATGGAAATTGGAGTAAATCCAGCTCGATCAGAATAACGAATATCGGAGCCCATAGAATTTAACGCAGTAACCAAAGGTTCAATACTTCGGCTGTTTAAACTGTCATTGCCGGCAATTTCGCAGGGTGCAGTAAAATTCGCAGCTGCGAATGCTGTAAATAGTCGACATGGTGTACCCGCATCTTGAAAGTAATAGGAAGGTAATCCACTTTGATTTATACCGGTGAGAGCGTTTATCAGCAATTGCGTGTCTCTACAACCATTGGCGACAATGTGTGAATTTTTTTCAAGCCATGTTTTTAGATTGCCTTGTCCGGCCATGGCGATCATAGCGCGGTTTAGCAAACTTTTACTTAACGGGAGCTCAATCTGGATGGCTAACATAGTCATTCAATACTTGAATTATGGCCTCGGGTGATACTACTATGTTATAATCACATTCTCCCGGGGCAAAGGCCATAGAGAACAATAGTTTTTCATGGTTATTCTTTTTATCGGCACGGATATAGTTCATCAACGCCGGAATGTTATCCTGGCTAAAATGAATGGGAGTAAATAATTTTTGAATCATCGTTTTTAAATTCTGATGCAATGATTCAGTCGCCTCCCGTTGGGGCGATGATTGAATGGCTAATGCCGATTCCATTACAAGTCCCCAAGCAATGGCGTAACCATGGGGAATGGACTTTTCCTGGTTGAGACTAAAAGATTCCAGGGCATGGCCGATACTATGACCCAGGTTTAACAATTTCCGCTGTCCTTTTTCTTCGAAATCAGCAGTCACAATGCGTGATTTGATTTTAATATTCCATTTCAAGATACTCAACCAAACTTGGTGGTCGTGGGTGTTTGGAATCGGTTGCTGCACCTGTGTCCAAGCTTTTCCACCCAATAAGATTCCGTGCTTGATTACTTCGCCCCACCCGCTTAAAATTTCATTTTCGGGTAGGGTTTTTAACCAATGCGGGGTGATGAAAATGTGAGTGGCTTGAGAAAAAGTGCCGATGTAATTTTTGTAATGACCCAGATTGATTCCCGTTTTTCCACCAACCGAAGCATCAACCATCGCCAACAGGGTAGTAGGGATGTTCCAAAATTCAATGCCCCTTAAATAAGTGGATGCACAGAATGCCCCAACATCACAGAGTGCACCACCTCCAATATTTATAATTAGAGAACTGCGTTGCGCGTTATTATCTTTTAGCCAAATATAAATCGTTTCGCAGATGGTGAGATTTTTGGCATCTTCGCCATCGGGAATAGATAGGATATGGGATTCGGGTATTCCACCTACGCAGTCATCAATGAGCGATAAACAAAGGGAATGGGTTGATTGGCTGCATAAGAAAAAGACATCGGGTTTTGAAGCGATGTTGGCGTCTGAAATGTTATCAAACCTCGACGATAAAGCTTCAGAAAACTCTGTGGCGATATCCAAGCCACACCAAATCATGATTTGATTTTTTCGTATCGTTGGCTGTTGGTGGGGTCGATTTCTGATAGAAATTTCGACATCGCCGTTTTTTCAGGAACAGATGCTCCTTTGTATATTTCTATTAACTCAGGCCATTTGGTAGAGAAGAAGGATTTTTGCAATAAGCAGTTTTGAAATATCGACTGGGTTTCTTTGAGTTTTTTGATATTCTCGGTAATACTTTTTCTGGCTTGCTCGGGGTTTGCTGCAAATTGGTCCATTCCCTTGCGATGATAATTGTAAGTAAGCAAACGAAGGTCTTTAAATCTTGGGTTTGTTAGGTTCTCGGCCAAGTAGAATCTGTTTCTGATACCTTTTCCGTCACCTTGATTCCATCCCATTTTATTGGTCATTATGGAAACCATGCTCTGCATTTTCGAGAAATAAGGGGATCCGCCCAATTCTGAAAAACTGTCGAAATCCATTCCAATCGCTAAGTTGACATAATAAGCGAGTAGGGTGGTGAAGTCGTTCATGTTCATGTTTTCCTGATATTCGAGGTTTTCGAATTCACGATAGCTAAAATTGATGTCCTCGTCGTTGAACTGAAAAATGGTTGTCTTGTAAGTAGAATTATATGTCGGCCTAACCACCTGAAACTGCATGGAGCCTGAAAAGTCGTTGTTGTTGATTGCTGTGATATCGAAAAACAGGCTAAACTCAATTTTTTCCTGTGTTGTTATGTTCTCATCGGTCCATTTTCTCGTGTTGATGAACTGCTGAGCGGCATTTTGCAAAGTTTGTAACACCTGTTTGTCGGTCATTTGAACACGGGGTGCAACAATTTGGATGTTCGCTTTTATTTCTTGCGAAAAGAGGCTGGGAATAGTCATCGCAAGTGCAATAACAACGAGGAATTTCCTCAAGGGGGTTGCGGTGTAGTTCATCAATGAGTTTGGTTTAACCATTCTGATAAAGATTGAAGGAGTTGCTTTGCGATTTCGGTTTTGGAAGCGGTAGGAATTTGCCATTGTTTTCCATCCTTGCAGAAAACGGTTACGGAATTGGTATCCATACCAAACCCGGCTTCGGGGTTGCTTTGTAAATTAAGAACGATGCAATCTAGGTTTTTCTTTTGCAATTTGCCTAGCGCATTTTCGTTTTCATTTTCTGTTTCTAGCGCAAATCCAATGGTGATTTGGTTTTGACGTTTTTGATTCGATAGTTCACTAAGTATATCGGGATTCTTTTTCAATGTAAGCGTAATAGAATCCTCAGACTTTTTGATTTTCTGCGATGCGATTTCAACCGGAGCATAATCTGCAACAGCCGCCGCCATGATTAAGATATCGCAATGCGGGAAAAGGTCTAGACATTTATTGTACATATCCTTGGCGCTGAGGGCAGGGTATACGTTACAATTATCAGGCAATGCTACACTAACCGAGCTATAAACCAAGTCCACTGTTGCGCCCGATTGAACCAATGCATCGGCGATCGCAAATCCCATTTTACCAGAACTATGGTTGCCAATAAATCTCACGGGATCGATGGATTCTTGCGTGCCACCAGCGGTGATCAAGACTCTCTTGCCTGTAAAATAATTGGGCGCGGGCAATAATTGACTTTCCAGGATAGCAAAAATTTGTTCGGGTTCTGCCATTCTGCCTTTTCCGGATAGGCCAGAAGCCAATTCACCTTCTTCGGGATCGATGATGTTAACGCCTTGATCAACGAGTGTTTTGATATTGGCCTGTGTTGATGCGTGGGTCCACATGTCCAGGTCCATTGCCGGGGCTACCCAAATGGGACATCTTGCGGATAGGACAACAGACATTAATAAATTATCGCATAAACCGTGAGCCATTTTAGCCAAGGTGTTTGCACCGGCTGGGGCGATTATAATGGCATCAGCCCACAGAGCTAGATGGACATGATTGTTCCATTCGCCCTGGCTATTTTTGAAAAAATCGGATAAAACCGGATTTTCGGATAGAACCGAAAGGGTTTGGGGTGTGACAAAAGATTTTGCCGCCTCGGTTACAACGACCTGTACTTCGGCACCCTCCTTTTTGAGAAGTCGAACCAATTGTGGGATTTTATAAGCGGCGATGCCTCCTGTAATCCCAACAATGATTTTCTTGTTTTTAAAGTGGTTTTTCCGGAGCATCGGGGATTCTCCAGTAGGTTTTTTGATCGTCAAACTCCTGCGTAGCCATCAAAGTAGGTTTTGGCATGCGCTCATACATCATCGAGATTTCAATTTGTTCTCTATTTTCTTGAATTTCTTCCAAGTTGTCTGAGTCATTAATAAATGGCTCCAAACGATTGTGCAACTCTTCTTTTTGCTTTTCAGCGATTTGATTTGCACGCTTAGAAATGATGATTGCACTCAAGTAAATGTTGTCGGTCTCTTGCTCTAAATTGCGCAAGTCACGTGTTTCGGCATTACGGGATATGGGGTTGCTCATATGATTTCTTTCAATTTTGTGATTTCTTTGATGATTTTGATTCGAGTTTCTGATGCATCAGAACTATGTGCGCCGGCAGATCTGTTTGCGTCTAAATAATCGTCGATCAGATCGATGGCTTTTTCCAATCGTTCGATGCGCTTGGATTCCACGGAGTTCATTCCGTACAAAAACTGTGCCTCGTAGGCTATATATTCCAATTCCTCTTTTTGTGGGATATCAGGATAAGATTTAAGTGCTAAAACAGCGGCAGCACTGGCCGCCTTAAATTCTGAAATTTGAAAATACTGATTTACCTGCTCAAAGGCTTTTTTATGAATGCGTTCTCTTAGATTATCGATATGTTCATTGCATTTAGGAATGTAATCCGAGTCCGGATAAGCATTCATGAATTCCTGAATCTCATTCACGATGTCAATTGTATTTACTTGGTCTAAATCATAATCTGCCACAGACATATAATCGCAATATAGCGCCATGTAGGAACAATCAATCGCCTTTGGGCTACGTGTGAATTTGTATGTGAAATCCTTAAATAAGGTACTGGCATCTTCGTAAGCTTTTAAGTAGAAGTAGCAATAAGCAACTTTCACATAGGTTAGTTCAAGACTGTCACGCTTGTTCTTGAAATATTCGTCTTTTAGCTGTTCGTACAAAGGCAATGCTCTACCAAAATCTTCTTTGGCATAGAGCTCTTCTGCCTTAGCTAGTTTGATGGATGCGTTCTTGCCTTTGAAAATTTTTCCATAGTCGCTGCAACCCCCAAGTATTGTAAGGATGGCAACCATTAAAATCAAAATAGACTTGAACCGCATAATAAACTTGCAAATATAAGCAAAATCAAGGATTTTTGTATTAAAATCGACTGGGATTCTAGGGTGTTGGTCAGATTATTGTGTATTGCACCAATCTCTTGAAAACTTGTGCATACATAGCCGTCTTTTATCGTCAATTTTGAACCTTTATGGAATCCCTCAATATTGTTTCATCCATGGTCACTATGGCTACACAAATTCGGCGCGATATACTTCGCATGGTTCATGCTGTATCCAGTGGGCACCCTGGTGGTTCTTTGGGCTGTGTGGATTATTTTACTGCGTTGCATTTTCATTTCATGAAGCACAATGCGGCCAATTTTAACATGAGTGGAAATGGGGAAGACGTTTTCTTTTTGAGTAATGGGCACATTTCGCCGGTTTATTACAGTACGTTGGCTCGCTCGGGTTACTTTCCAGTAGCAGAGTTGGCCACTTTTCGTAAATTGAATTCAAGGCTACAAGGTCACCCCGCAACCCACGAGCACCTTCCAGGTATTCGTGTTGCGACAGGCTCTTTGGGACAGGGTTTGAGCGTAGCGTCCGGCTTGGCGCTTCAGAAAAAAATTGATCATGATACTCACACGGTTTGGGTGGTTACCGGCGATGGAGAATTGCAAGAAGGTCAGATTTGGGAGGCGGTAATGTTTGCGGCCCACCGAAAATTGGATAATATGATCGTTGCGGTTGATTTCAATCAGAAACAAATTGATGGATCTACAGGCGATGTGATGGGCTTAACGGAGTGGACGTCGAAATTCTTGGCCTTTGGCTGGGAAGTGTTGGAAATGGATGGTAACAACTGGGATAGCATCATGAAAGTGATTCCCGAGGCCCAGTCTAAGTTGGGTGGCGGCAAGCCGATTGTGATCATCATGAAAACTGAAATGGGGCAGGGTGTTGACTTTATGATGGGCACACATGCTTGGCATGGTAAGGCTCCGAACGATGAACAGTTGGAGCGTGCGTTGGCACAATTGCCTGAGACGGCACACGGAGATTATTAATGGCATGATAATGGATTGACGGGCATCGAGTTATCCAAAATACAAACTATGAGAAAAATCACGCTATTGCTCTGCTTACTGATTGTGTCTTCTTTGGGCGCACAAGTAAAAAACGGGTATCCCGGACAAAAAACGCGGATGTTGTTTTTGCTTGACGGCAGTGGAAGTATGTTGGCGGAGATGGGGAATTCAACGCGATGGGCGGTAGCTGTTACGTTGATGAATAAAATGGTGGATACGTTGCGGTCGGTTGAGAATTTGGAGGTGGGATTGCGTGTTTTTGGTCATACCCAGCCCAACGAGAAAAAAGATTGTAACGACACGAAATTGGAAGTGCCTTTTGCGCCTTTCAATCACAAACAGTTCACGGCTAAATTAAAGACTATAAAGCCTTTGGGATATACGTCGATTGCGCAATCGTTGTTGGCATCGGCAAAAGATTTTCCTGCAGACCCTACGGCGAGAAATATCATCATCATCATCACAGATGGGGTAGAAGAATGCGGCGGAGATCCTTGTGCAATTAGTATCGCCTTACAACAAAAGGGCATTATATTGAGACCGTTTGTTATTGGTTTAGGAACTGATAGTGAGGCGTTTAGGAATGCCTATTCATGTACGGGGAGATACTTTAACGCAGAAACGCCAGCACAATTTCAAAAAATTATTGGGGTAATTATCAACCAAGCGTTGAACAATACAACGGTTCAAATCAACTTGTTGGATAACCAGGGTTTGCCAAGAGAAACGGACGTCCCTTTGACCATTTTTGATGCCGACAACGGTCAGATGGTTGAGAATGTGATTCATACAATGAACGGAAAGGGTGTGCCCGATACATTGTATTTGGATCCTGTACGTCGTTATAGAGTTGTGGCCCACACCAAGCCTCAGGTGAGTTCGGAGATTTTTGAAATGGTTCCAGGAAAGCACAATGTGATTCCGTTGCAGACCCCCCAAGGAAGTTTGTTGTTGAAGATGGGAGGAATTACCAAATACCCTCGATTGCAGGCCATTGTGCGGAAGGGGAATACCATGCAAACAATCAATGCGCAAGAGTTCAACACAATAGAAAAATATATTGTTGGGGGTTACGATTTAGAGATTTTAACCATTCCGAGATTAAAATTCAACGGAGTTCAAATCAAACAAAATCAAACATTTACGATAGAGATTCCCAATCCTGGGGTTTTGCAATTGAGCATTGGCAAGGATGTTACGGGCGCTATTTTTCAGAGGGTGGATAATAAATTGGAGTGGGTGATGGATTTGAGTGGCACGGTGCCAAAGCAGATGATAAATATGCAGCCTGGCGAATACACGGTTGTTTATCGCACGGCTGGGGAGACACGCACTCTATACAGTAAATCGAAAATATTTAAAATCAATTCAGGAACCAATACGCAATTATCTATCTAACACACATGAAATCATACGAAATTTTAGGACAAAAAGACACCCGCAGTGGTTTTGGTGCTGGATTACACGAAGCTGGCAAGTTGGACAGCAATGTAGTTGCGTTGTGTTCGGATTTAACGGGTTCTTTGATGATGGATGCCTTCAAGGATGAATTCCCAGAGCGTTTTATTCAGGCGGGGATTGCGGAGGCAAATATGATTAGTGCTTCGGCGGGATTGGCTACAGGTGGCAAGATTCCGTTTGCGGGTACGTTTGCGAATTTTGCAACAGGCCGGGTATACGATCAAATTCGTCAGAGTGTGGCTTACAGTCATAAGAACGTGAAAATCTGTGCATCGCATGCAGGATTGACATTGGGAGAGGACGGCGCCACGCACCAAATTTTGGAAGATCTTGGATTGATGAAGATGTTGCCAGGAATGGTGGTGATTAACCCATGCGATTACAATCAGACGAAGGCTGCCACGATGGCCATTGCCAAATATGATGGTCCTTGTTATCTGCGTTTTGGTCGTCCCAAGTGGCCCGTATTTATTCCTGAAGACATGCCATTTGAAATTGGCAAAGCGTTGATGTTGAGCGAGGGCAAAGACGTAACCATTTTTGCTACCGGTCATATGGTATGGAAGGCGATTGAAGCCGGACATGTTTTGGCGGAGAAGGGGATTGATGCGGAGGTGATTAATATTCATACGATTAAGCCTTTGGATAGGGATGCGATTTTGGCATCGGCGAAAAAGACGGGTTGTGTGGTAAGTGCGGAGGAGCATCAGATGAATGGCGGTTTGGGTGATAGCATTGCTCAATTGTTGAGCAGGGAGTTGCCAACACCGATGGAGTATGTGGCTGTGAACGATTCATTTGGAGAGAGTGGCACGCCGGATCAGTTGTTAGAGAAGTACGGATTAACTACGGCGGCGATAGTGGCTGCGGCGGAACGTGCGATTGCTAGAAAGGCATAAAAGGTTAGACAAATTCAGATCGTTGCGGGTCGTTTCGATGCGTATGCGGTTGTATCTTTGAGGCCCGGCGAAGCCGGGCCTCTTTTTTTACGGGGTAGTGAGCAATACACGATGAATACGAGAGAAATTTTGGGTGCCTTTGCCCAAATCCAACCCATGCAAGCACTGTCGGCCGCGGCGGAGCACGCGGCCGAACCCATCTACCTCCAAGGGCTGGCTGGCTCGGGCTTCGCCCTCGCCACCGCCACCCTCTACGCTTCAATATCCCGTCCCATCATCGCAATCCTCCCCAACAAAGACGAAGCCCAATATTTTAAATCCGACCTCGAAAATCTCCTCGTCGGTGAATCCATCTATTTCCTCCCAGATTCCTTCCTCAAACCCTATAATGCCGCCCGTGAAAATGCCATGGGTGTGCAAGAACGTATCGAAACCCTCAATGCCCTTCGTAAAAATAACAAACGCATCTTCGTAACCTATGGCTCCGCCATAGCAGAATATGTGGTCGATAAAATTGAACTCGAAAAATCTTCCATCGATATCGCTAGAGGCCAAAATCTAGATACCGAATTTTTGATGGAATTTCTGGAAATCAATGGCTTTGAACGACGGGATTTTGTGTTCGCTCCCGGTGAATTTAGCATCCGCGGGGGAATTGTCGACCTATTCAGTTTCGCCCACGAATTCCCCTTTCGCATAGAACTCGATGGTGATATCATCGAAAGTATCCGTACGTTTGATGTCAACGACCAACTTTCCCTCAAAGAAATTGCCCATTTCTCGCTTCTCCCCAATATTCAAGATCAACGCGATCAAGAAACCACAATATCCATTACCGATTACTTTGATCCTAAAACACTGGTTGTTGCGTTCGACCTTAGCTTTCAAATTGAAGAACTTGGCAAAGCCTGGGAAAAAGCCCTCCAAATCCATCAAGAAGCCGTTGATTTTGGCAGAGAAGTCATCCCCAAACACCCCAAACAAATTTGGAATACGCCCAAAGGCCTCATGTCGGCCCTACAGCCCTTCACTCAAATACATAATAGCGGCGCTAGACCCACCGGAAAAATTGAAATTATCGAATTCTTGCAACAGCCGCAACCGCTCTTCAAAAGGAATTTTTCGATGCTCACCGAATGGATGCAATCCAATAAAGCCGAAGGCCTATCAACACTTGTATTTAGTGAGAATAGCCGTCAGATAGAACGACTCATTGCAATTTTAGCCGATACCCAGTCCCAAGTCAGCTTTGAACCCGTGTATCAGGGATTGTCGTCCGGATTTGTGGATCGCGACGTAAAAATTGCTTTTACAACAGAGCATCAGCTGTTTGATAAATATTATCGTCCGCGGGGACGACAAAAATATTCGTCGCAAACATCGCTCACGTTAAGAGAACTAAAACACTTAAAACCCGGGGATTTTGTTACTCATATTGATCATGGCATCGGCAGATTTGCGGGCCTGGAGAAAATGGATGTTCACGGTGTAAAGCAGGAAGTGGTGCGCATCGTATACAAGGACAACGATTTACTCTATGTGTCTGTGAATAGTTTGCACAAAATAAGTAAATACACAGGAAAGGATGGCACACCCCCAAGCATGCACAAGTTGGGGAGTCCACAGTGGGATAAACAGAAAAAGGCGACAAAAAAGAAGGTTAAAGATATTGCCCGAGAGTTGATTGCATTGTACGCAAAGCGGAAATTACAGCAGGGATTTGCGTTTGGGCCAGACAATTATATGCAGATGGAGTTGGAAGCCAGCTTTTTTTATGAGGATACGCCGGATCAAGCCAAAGCGGTGGAGGATACAAAACGAGATATGGAATCTCCGCAGCCGATGGACCGATTGGTGTGTGGCGATGTGGGTTTCGGCAAAACAGAGGTCGCCATGCGCGCCGCATTTAAAGCCGTTTGTGATAGTAAACAGGTGGCGGTTCTAGTGCCAACAACAATTTTAGCACAACAGCATTTCCGTTCATTCTCAAAGCGATTTGCGGGGTTTCCTATAACCGTGGATTATATAAACCGATTTAAATCGGCCAAGGAGCAAAAAGACACATTGGAGAAGGTGAAAGCGGGAAAAGTAGATGTGCTCATTGGTACGCATCGTATTTTAGGCAAAGACATCGAGTTTAAAGATTTGGGGTTGATGATCATCGACGAAGAACAGAAATTTGGTGTGGCCGCCAAAGAGAAATTGAAGGAATTTAAAGTAAATGTGGATGCACTCACACTCACGGCTACACCCATACCGCGGACTTTGCACTTTAGCTTGATGGGAGCTCGGGATTTGTCTATTATTAACACCCCACCGCCCAACCGTCAGCCTGTGCATACCGAATTACACATGTTCAACAAGGACTTAATTGCCGAGGCGGTTCAGCAAGAAATGGAACGGGGCGGACAGATCTTCTTTGTTCATAGCCGGGTGAAAGACATCCATGAGATGGCCAGAATTATTGGAGATCTGGTGCCTGGATGCAGGGTTTGTGTGGCTCATGGTCAGATGGAAGGACATGAATTGGAAGATGCGATGGTTCAGTTTATTGAGGGGGAGTTTGATGTACTCGTGGCAACAACCATTATTGAGAGTGGGTTGGATATTCCCAATGCCAATACAATTATTATCAACAATGCGCACATGTTTGGTCTGAGTGATTTGCACCAAATGCGGGGTAGGGTGGGCCGTAGCAATACCAAGGCTTTCTGTTATTTGCTTTCACCTCCGGTATCTGTTTTGAGTGAGGATGCGCGGAAAAGATTGCGCACGTTGGAAGAATACAGTGAATTGGGCAGTGGGTTTCAGGTTGCGATGCGGGATTTGGATATCCGAGGGGCTGGAAATTTATTGGGCGGAGAGCAGTCTGGATTCATCAGCGAAATGGGGTTTGACATGTATCATAAGATTTTGGATGAAGCGGTGAGGGAGTTAAAAAATGAAGAGTTTGATGCGTTGTTTGATCAACCCGACGATATCAGCAGCCGAGACTGTCAAGTAGATACCCAATTTGAAATGCTCATTCCATCGGAATACGTCACCCAAACCTCGGAACGATTGGCGTTGTACAGTGAATTATCAAATATTAATACGGAATTGGAATTGCAGCGATTTGCAAACAATTTAAAAGATCGATTTGGTAAAATTCCAAATACGGTGGCGGCATTATTGGATACCGTTCGATTAAAATGGGCGGGCAAACAGCTTGGAATGGAGAAAATTTCACTCGGAAACGGTGGAATGCGTTGCTATTTTCCTGGCGATGCCAATGCGGCAGTATATCACAGCGACAGTTTTGTGGCCATTATGGGTTTTGTTGCTAGCAATCCCAATAAGTTTAGCGTTAGACAAACCGATAAAGCGCTGATTGTGAGTGTGAAAGGGTTGGAAACGGTTTTCGAAGCGCTCCATGTATTGGGGGAATGGGACTTGCATCGGACAACAGAAATATAAAAATCTTTGTAGGAATCACGCCATAAATTATATCTTTCTAATGCCAGTTTCTTCGATGATGATTGCCTTGGCTTTGTACAAAACGCCAACGGTTTGTTTGAAAGCTTTTTTACTCATTCCCAATTTCGATTGAATGAGATTCGCATCAGATTTGTCGTGCAGTGCTAAAAATCCCCCCGCAGCGGTGATAGCCTCTAATACAGTATCGGACAGGGTACTCACTTTCTTATGTCCCATCGGGGTAAGAGATACATCTACGTGTCCATTCTCTCTAACCAATCGAACATAGCCTTTTAATTGATCGCCCATTTCAATTCGTTGAAAGACTTCGTTTTTGTAAATAATTCCCTGATGCTTTTGGTTGATAATGACTCTAAACCCAATTTCAGTTTCTTCAAAACACAATAAATCAACGGCGGTATTATAAAGTAAGTGTACGTCCGTTTTTTCGAGCCATTTGGAAATTTTTGTACTGGCTAACAGTCGATCAGTGACTTCGTCGCGATACAAATATGCTACAGAGTGCTCTCCCTCCACCAGTTTGCGATGTTGTTCTTTGAAAGGTACGAAAAGGTCTTTCTCCAAACCCCAATCCAAGAATGCACCTATCCCAGTCGCTGAAACCACTTCCAAACATGCGAATTGCCCGATTTCAATCATCGGAACAACGGTAGTGGCTGTTAAGCGGTCTTCTGAATCTCTAAAAATGAAAACATTAATTACATCCCCTTCAATGGCCTCGGACGGACAAAATTTATTGGGTAGTAATACTTCTACTCCCATTTCATCAACCAAATACCAACCTTGAGGTGTATCGTGATGAAAGGTCAAATCAAGGAATAGGCCGGTCTGAATCATATCAATTTGCAAAAGTCGGGGTAAACTTTCACATTCACACGATAATAGATGTTTATCTCAGCAGGGTAACGCTACCAGAAAAGTGTTGGAGTTCGTTCTCTGGGTTTTTGAAGATAGCATCGTAGACATAAACACCACCCTGGCAAAGTTCTCCGTTTACAAAGCCATCCCACAGCGTAGATTGGTCTTTGGCTTCAAAAATTTGTTGTCCGTATCGGTTGTAAATCATGAGTCTGTAATTGCTAACAGTGAGGGGAGAATAAAGCCCAAAGTAATCGTTCGTTCCATCAGAGTTTTTAGGTGTAAATGCCGTTGGAAACCAGTATAATGGAATGGATTTCACCTTTATACTCTTCGTCATTGTGTCGGCACAACCATATTGATTGTCGGTAATCAGCATGATATTGTAATTGCCATACATTTTATAAATGTGCTGTGGATCTCTTACCAAATCGTAATAGCCATCGCCGAAATCCCAAGACCATTTCGTATCAATTTTAGATTTATTGGTAAAGGCCACATTTTGCGTCATCAAAGGGATGTAAGGATCGTACTTAAAATCCGCAATGGCACGAGGATAGACTCTTAAGTTTTGGGCATTGGTATCACGACAGCCATAGCTATTGGTCACAATCAAGTTGACTTTATAAGTTCCGGAGTCGGGGTAAAGGATATTTTCGTTTCGCTGGCCAGATTTTCTACCATTGCCGAAATCCCACTTATAGGTGCTAATGGTTCCAATGCCAGCGGTTGATGCGTTTGCGAATGGGAACATCAAATCTTCACAATCGGGTTTAACCATGAAGTAAGCATAGGGTTTGTTCGCTATGAAAAGAGTGCGGATTATGGTGTCTTTACAGAGGTTGCTGTTGTACACTATGTATGTCACTGTAGGGTATCCTGCCGATCCATAAAAGTGTGTCGGGCTCTTTCCTGCTGTTGTTGTACCATCACCAAACCACCAATATTCTTTGGCAAGGAATCCACTGCCCGGAGCGGTAAGTGAGGTGAATTTTACGATTTCGTTTTCGCAGGTATCTTCTACAACGTAGTTGGCTTGCGGTGCGCCTAGGATGCTTACATTTTTGAGGGTAGTGTCCTCACAACCATTTGCAGCGCGCACTATCAATTGGACTTTGTAATTTCCTGCTGGTGAGAAATGGCCAACCGTTGAATCGCCACTTCCTTTATTGCCATTGCCATAATTCCAACGCCATTGAACGAGGGTGTCGTCAACTACGGTTGATTTATCTGTAAATAGGACAGAATCTTTTTCACAAACACCATAGGATGCAAAATTTGCGATAGGGCAGGGCGTCGTGTCGCTTAAGGTCCAAATACCCGAGAATTTCTGTCCAGTATGAATGAGAAGCGTATTTCTTGATGCAATAACTCTTGACTGCACGGGGTAACTCCATTTGTTGGATGCGGCCACCCAGTTAATGGCTCCCATATTAGATTCTTGGATGGTGTTGGTTCCTGTATTGTGTTCTGAGCCTCGGTATGAGAATCCTAGACTGATCTCTGGTTTTGTACTATAGCCGCCATCATTTAGTATCCAAAAGCGATCCAACATTCTGCGTGCGTTTTCCGTTCCGAATTCATTTTTGACATTGTTTACGCCTGTTGGCATCGGTCTGTTGTTAGGCAATGAAACGGTTGGTGTTGGATAGGTTGCGATGGTTACAAAGGCACTATCTTTGGTTTGCAGACCTACATTTTTGACATTGTAATCAAAGGGGATGTCGGCACCGGTTACCGTTTGGAATGGCACAGTGTATAGAGGGCCGGCACCTGCATCGCGAATATTCCATTGGACATATCCATAACCAATGGATGGGAACGACTCGGAGACAATTCCGCCTGTAGTTTTGGCGATTGCCGTTTCGGATCTATTATTAATGATTAATGTTCTGCCGTTTAGTTGAAGCTGTTTTGAAAATAGGTTGAGTTTTCCAATTCCGCCTCCTGAATGACCTCCACCCACAAGAATGTTCACTTGCATGGTTGGATTTGCGCTACATAGAAGGTCGATGGCTGGGAATGCAGTTACTGTGGTTCCCATGAATAATTGTGCGGCTCCGTTGAGTGTGACCCGGCCATTGTTATTCATGAAGATGGCTCCTGCGGAGTTGTTGATCCAGTTTCCGGTATAAAACAGATTGACATCACCGTTAAAAATCAATCTGGAAGCGCCTCGGGCCTCGTAATTCCCTTTGGTACCTGATATGACAATAAAACTTCCCGAGTTGGCTACCACATGGGCGCCATTATGAACCCAACCCTGACCATAGAGGAGGGAAGAGGCTAATAATGCTAGGGATAGCAGTAACTTTTTCATCGTTTCTGTTTAGAGCGGATTATTTTTTGTTCTGCAATTCAGTGATGGCTTTTAGCAAAGCTTCGTTTTGTTTCTTCAATAATTCGATTTGCGCTTGTTGTTCTTGGATGGCCTTAACCATAGGGACTACAAATTCGCTATATCTCAAACCGTAAAGGTCTGTTTCTGATTTCGCTTTGTCAACACCGGAGAAGTCGTATCCGATTTCCTTCGCCGCTTTTTCGACATCCTGCGCTACAAATCCTGAAAATCTTACACCTGTATTTGGGTTATTTTCTGTGGTAATGTTTGCGCTTGCAACCCCAGGAGTAACAGGTTGGTCCGCACTTACTGGTTGTAAAGCTTTGTTTAATTTATCGAAATCAAAATTGTAAGTAACTGGCTGAAGCTTTAAAATGAAATCTAAACCTGGTACATTTTTTTGGATGTTGGTTTTGAAGCGACCATCTGATAGGTTGGTCCACGCTGCAAATCCCCCAATGGAAGTAACAAAGTTATTTCCAATACGCACTTGGTTACTGGCGGTTGTTACGGCTTGATAACCTACGGCAGTTGCGTTTGTATTTGCACCACCAGTCCAGTCTGGTCCGGCCTGGAATCCAATGGCAGTATTGTTACCACCACTTGCAACTCTGGCAAGCGCTTGATAGCCTATTCCTGTATTATTGTTTGCAGTAGATAAATCATTTAACACATCATAACCCACAGCTGTATTATTTCCGGCTGTTGTAGAACTGGGCATTGCGGCGTATCCTATGGCTGTATTTAATTGACCGGTGGTGTTGTTGTCTAATGATTGATATCCTATGGCTGTATTGTATGATCCACTGGTAGTTCTATACATAGATTGGTAACCAACTGCGGTATTTCTACCAGTATTACTATTTGTGTTGTTAAAAGTTCTCAGTGCTTGAGCGCCTAAGGCAACATTAAATTCTGTAGATGTAGCTGAAAGCAAAGATTCAAATCCCAGAGCGACGTTAAGGTTTCCTGTAGAATTTGCATTTAACGACAAATCGCCGATGGCGATGTTTTGACTTCCAGAAGTCAAAGAAACGGATGCAGGTGCTCCAATGGCTATATTGTTTATTCCTGAGGTATTTGCAGTTAATGACCTGAATCCAATGGCAGTATTGTTACTTGCCGTGGTGCTGGTGGCCAAGGTTTGGAAACCGATGGCTGTGTTGTTTGCTCCTGTTGTATTTGCCAATAAAGCGTCTGAACCTAAGGCGGAATTGTTTGAACTGGTTGTTGTTGCAGCTAGCGCACGATTGCCCAGAGCTACATTGTCCGAGCCAGTAGTGGCTGCCTTTAATGCGTTATATCCATTGGCTAAATTTCTGTTACCCGTGGTGTTGGCGGCTAGTGCTTCTGACCCATTGGCTGTATTGTTAATTCCCGTTGTATTTTTTGCAAGGGTATTGTAACCAACAGCGGTGTTATCGCTAGCAGTGTTCGTTGTGTTTAATGCATTGGCACCAACGGCGGTGTTGTTATTTGCAGTAGTTCCGGCGTTTAAGGATCTGGTTCCCACTGCGGTGTTATTTGCTCCCGTGGAGTTTGACTGTAACGCCACAAAACCCAGAGCCGTGTTGTTTGATCCGGAAGTATTTGAAAATAGCGCCTTACTACCAACGGCAGAGTTAAACGAGGCCTGGCCAGCTGCGGAAGAAATTCCATTGTTGAAAAGTGCGGAATCACCTACGGCAACCATATTGCCGCGTATTGTGTTGTTGTATAGTGTAGCGACACCGATTGCCACGTTTGAATAACCTGTTGTGTTTTTGTACAAAGAAGCATATCCAACCGCCGTGTTGTTGTCGCCTTTTGTTGTGGTGTTTAAAGCCGCAAATGCCCCCATTGCCGTGTTGCTGTTGGAGCCATAGCTAGTGTATAAAGATTGATAGCCACTGCTTGTATTCCAATTACCGGACGTGTTAACGGTAAGAGCATACATACCTGAAGCCGTATTGCCTACGCCACTGCTATTGTAAAGCAAAGAATAAAAGCCATAAGCACAATTGTAATATCCGTTTCCATTGTACAGCATTGCTCCATAACCTATGGCACAATTATAGTTTCCGGTTTGGTTGTAACTCATCGCATACATACCGATGGCGACGTTATAGTATGAGTTGTAGGTTTGCTTTAACGCCTCAAAACCGATACCGATGTTGCCATAATTGAATTGACCGGTTTCCATAACACGTTGTCCTAAACCGATATTGTAACTGCCAGATCGATTGCCCGACATGACCTTTGGGCCGATGGCGATATTTTCAACGCCTTGAGTGCTTCCCGTAGCTCCAATTCCGTTGGACGATAATGCATATTGTCCTATCGCAATAATATCACCCTTGTTGTTTGCTGCTTTCTCTAAAGCGCTTAGCCCGATAGCAATATTTTGGGCGCCATTTGATGTGTTATTTGCATTGGTCCCCAATGAAATATTGTCGTTTATTGGACTGATTTCCCCGGCCCACTTATTATTTACTCTAAATCTAAGTGCCTTGTTGTCTTGGGTTCCCAAGAAATGCTTTGTATCATCCGTTCCTTTGTTGCCTATGATTCTCCAACTCCACAGTGTGTCTGTTTTGTTTAAGAAGTTTGTAGCAATTGTTGTCGCCGCTATGATTTGTCCTTCGGAATTTACAGTAACCACAGGAATAGAATCCATGGCGCCATATTTTCTTGCAGTAACACCTGTTGTTTTTAATGCAACGGTTCCTTTTCCTTGAATATAACCGCCTGTTAAACCTTTTCCGAAAGTGATTGAACGCATCACGGGTACCCATTTGGTGTTTTCGTAGTACCATAAACCCACGGTATCGTCGGTTTGATATACCAACAATCCATTGGCTGGCGATGCAATTAGACTTTTCTGTGCTTTAGACAACCTAGGAATCAGCAACCCTTTGTTGCTAGTTGAAATATCCAACATCGCCGAAGGGTCTGGATTTGCTCCCGTTTCGTTGATACCCACGTTTTGGGCCTGAATGGATAACTGCGTTCCGATGGTTAAAATAAAAACAAATGCAATTTGTTTGAGTAAGTGCTTATTCATAGAATTAAATTAGGCTGCTAATATAGTGTATCTGCGATAAAGACACAATTAAAACAGATTGGGTTGCTTGGTTTTTTTGAGTGTATTGTCCCTTGTGGTTGATCTGTCAATTGATTATTGTTGGTTTTTCGACTTGCAATACTTTAATTTGTTTTTAATATGAAAAATAAATTTTTTAGCATTGGTCGCATCGCAATGATAATAATTGCCAGCGTTGTTCTTGTTTCATTGGCCGGTTGCGGTGATAAATCAACACCCACACCCACACCTTCAAAAACCGAATTGATCTGCAAAGGCAAATGGGAAATCGCTTCCTTGCCTATCGAACCTGCCCTCGATTTGGGTGGTGGAGTGAAGTTGACGGACTATACTCAAATGTTGCAAGATTGCGAAAAGGACAATTTTTATGCATTCAAAGCAGACAATACTTACACATTGGATGAAGGTTTATTAAAGTGCAATCCAGCAGATCCCCAAACAAAACCCGGTGTATGGAGTTTGAGTGCCGATGGCAAGATCTTTACATTGGATGGTGAAAAAGCGATCTTGATTTTGATTGATGACAATAACTTGCACACCAGAGTAGACAGCTTCTTGCAAAATAGCAGTCTTACAGCGAAATTCCGCAAAAGACCTTAGTCGTTTCGTTTAATGCGATTGATATAAAGCGGGGCGCAATAGCGCCCCGCTTTATCGTTATTACCCATTTCGAAATACCGCCAATCCTAGATTCCGGCGATTAATTTGGCACTTTAAAAGCTATCGCCTATCTTTGCACTGCAAATAACCATTCCAATTTCTCTCTTAATTCGTTATTTGCATGTCTACCCAAAACAATTCCAAAATCGCCACAGAAGGACTCACGTTTGATGATGTTCTTGTTGTTCCACGTTATTCTGAGGTTATGCCTCGCGACGTAAATACATCGGTTCAACTGACCCGCAATTTGCGCCTGAATATCCCTATTATGTCGGCCGCCATGGATACCGTTACCGAAAGTGGCATGGCCATCGCAATGGCAAGGGAAGGGGGTATTGGCATCATTCATAAAAACATGACCATCGCCCGGCAGGCCGAGGAGGTGAAAAAGGTAAAACGATCTGAAAGTGGGATGATTATGGAGCCGGTTACATTGGGCGCGGATGCCGTTCTGCGAGAAGCGGTGAATTTGATGCGAGAACACAAAATTGGTGGGATTCCGGTGGTAAATGAAAAGAATCAGTTGGTAGGGATTATCACGAATCGTGATTTGCGTTTCGAAAAGGATTTGGATAAAAAAGTGAGTGACGTGATGACCCGTGAAAATTTAATCACGGCTGCGGTAGGTACAGACCTGAGAGGGGCGCAGGAGATTTTAGAGAAATACAAAATTGAGAAGTTGCCAATTGTAGATGTAGAGAATACATTGGTTGGGTTGATTACTTTTAAAGACATTCAAAAGGTAAAAAACCATCCAAAAGCCTGTAAGGATTCACATGGCCGTTTGGTTGTGGGGGCTGCGGTGGGTGTTACCGCCGATACGTTAGAGCGCGTGAGTGCTTTGGTTGCTGTGGGGGTGGATGTGATTGCGATTGATACTGCACACGGTCATTCGAGAGGTGTGATTAATGAAGTGAAGCGTGTAAAAACGGCTTTTCCTCAGCTTCAAATTATTGCGGGGAATATCGCCACGGGGGCGGCGGCGAAGGCCTTGGCCGAAGCCGGCGCAGATGCTGTTAAAGTGGGTGTGGGTCCAGGCAGTATTTGTACAACTAGAATTATTGCGGGTATCGGAATGCCTCAATTAACGGCGTTGATGGAAGCGGCTGAGGCCTTGGAAGGCACCGGGGTTCCTGTGATTGCTGATGGGGGGATTCGTTACAGTGGCGATATCGTAAAGGCATTGGTTGCAGGTGCCAATGTGATTATGGCCGGTGGGCTGTTTGCTGGTACGGAAGAAGCACCCGGTGAAACTACTTTTTTTGAAGGTAGGAAAGTGAAAAGCTATCGCGGAATGGGTAGCATCGAAGCGATGAAAGACGGGTCAAAAGATCGGTATTTTCAGGATGCCGAAGAAGAGGTTTCCAAACTGGTGCCCGAAGGGATTGTGGGCTCTGTGGCATATAAAGGACAGGTGTCTGAGGTGTTGTATCAGTTGGTTGGGGGAATTCGTGCGGGAATGGGCTATTGTGGTTCGGCCACTATAGACGAGTTACAAACTTCAAAATTTGTCCGTATCACGAACGCAGGGATGAGAGAAAGTCATCCTCACGACGTGTCGATAACTCGCGAAGCGCCAAATTACAGTCGTTGATATAAAGTTAATCTGGGAAGTGCAACTTCCATAGACAATTGCATTTTTGCTTCGGTTGAGATATCTATCTTTGCCATAACATGCGGAAAGTAAATTCTTTTTTTGAAGTAAATTTAGTCCTGGGATTGGGTTTCCTATTGATTTTGGCTGGTTGCGGTGCAATGGGCTCCAAGAGACATGGGTGCAAGGTGGATACGCATCTTTTAGATTCGCTTCTTGCATCGGGTTCCAATCAACCACCGGTGGCTCCTCTTCGGGTGTCGTTTTATAATTTGGAGAATTTATTTGATACGGTAGATGGTCCAAACGACGATACGGAGTTTTTGCCGAATTCGGCGAATGCATGGAACGGTGAGAGGTATAAGAGTAAGTTGCGGAATATGGCGCAGGTTATTGATAGTATAGCACCTGACATTTTGGGATTGGTAGAATTAGAGAATGCTTTTGTTTTGGAGGATTTGCGTGCCAACAGTGTGGTGATGAAGGGGAAGTTTGAGATTGCGCATCGGGAATCTCCGGATTTAAGGGGTATTGATGTTGCGCTGATGTATAATGCGGAGTTATTTAGAATTTCTGGGATATGTATGATTCCAATTACTTTGCCTGATGGTTATGCCACGCGGAGTATTATGCGGGTTCATTTGGTTGAGAAGGGCACGGGTGATTCTTTGGCGGTATTTATTAACCATTGGCCAAGTCGTCGCGGCGGTGCGGCCAGTGCGGCAAGCCGCATGGCCGCCGCCGCCGCTCTCTTGCAAAACATTCAATCTTTACCCAATCTACCCAATAATTATATCCTTTTGGGTGATTTTAACGATGATCCAGAAGATAAATCAATCACCGAGGGTCTCAATGCTGGTGATTCATATCACCCCATTGTCAATTTGGCTTTTCTTGCGCGCGCGAAAGACACTACCGTGGGCACCATTGCTTGGTATGATGGCTGGAATATGTTTGATCAAATCATGTTGAGTAGGGCCCTGTATTTTGCCAACTTGCACAACAATGAAACACTGGCCAACAAACAAATTGCCGTTGCTGAGCCTCGTATCAACGTATATAAACGCCCTTGGATGCTTCAGCATGGAGGGAAATACGATGGTTGGCCCTTGCGAACCTTTGCCGGTAAAAAATACATGAATGGGTATTCAGATCACTTGCCCGTCTATACAGACCTGGTCCTCGTGCATCGTCATTAAGCAATTATTTTAAGCAAGCTTTTACAAACTTCACGAACAATGGGTGTGGCGTAGCGACTGTGCTTTTGAGTTCGGGGTGAAATTGTACACCAACAAACCATGGATGTGTTGGGATTTCTATAATTTCCGCTAACCCCGTTTGAGGGTTTGTTCCTGTAATTCGCATGCCAGCGGCCTCGATTTCTTTTTTAAATTTGTCGTTGAACTCATAGCGATGTCGATGTCTTTCACTGATTATCGCCTTACCATAGGCTTTCATCACTTTTGAATCCTTTTCCAATTTGCAATCGTATGCGCCCAACCGCATCGTACCCCCTTTTTGCGTTTGCTCCTTTTGTTCTTCCATCAAGTCGATCAAAGGATAGGGTGTATTTGGATCCATTTCTGTGCTAAAGGCCCCTGCTAATCCGCAGACGTTTCTGGCAAATTCGATCACAGCGCATTGCATGCCCAAGCAGATGCCAAAGAATGGAATGTTGTTTTCACGGACATATTTTATGGATTCCAATTTTCCTTCAATGCCACGATGCCCAAATCCTGGTGCAACCAAAACGCCATCAAAACCGGCCAATTTCTTCGCTACGTTTTCTAAGGTCAGCATCTCCGAGTTAACGTAGGTTAATTGTACTTTGCAATCATTGCTGGCTCCCGCATGGATAAACGCCTCGTTGATGGATTTGTATGCATCCGGTAATTCAACATATTTTCCTACCAATGCAATGTTGATTTCACTTTTTGGATGTTCCAATTTAAAAAGGAAATCGCGCCATTGGTCGAGGTTGGGTTCTGTTTTGGTACTCAATTTTAATTTGCCCAAAACTACTTTATCGAGCTTTTCTTTCAACATCACCAACGGAGCTTCGTATATGGTTTTTAAGTCCATCGCCTCAATCACAGCATTGGGCTGAACGTTACAGAATAAGGCTAACTTCCTGCGTATTTCCGGGGTAATTGGTCTTTCGCAACGACAAACCAAAATATCGGGTTGGACACCCAATTCTAGCAGTTGTTTTACGCTGTGCTGGGTGGGTTTGGTTTTTAATTCACCTGCGGCACTCAAATAGGGTATCAATGTAAGATGAACTACCAATGCATTTTCGTGGCCTTCTTCCCAAAGGAGCTGACGCATACTTTCTACATAAGGAAGTGATTCGATATCACCCACGGTACCACCAATTTCTGTGATTACAATATCGAATTCTTTATTTTCCGCAAGAATTTTCATCCGGCGTTTGATTTCGTCTGTGATGTGAGGAATGACTTGTACCGTTTTTCCTAGGTAGTCGCCACGTCTTTCATTTTCAATTACAGTTTGATATACGCGACCGGTTGTTACATTGTTGGCTTGTGAGCTAGGGACGTTCAAAAAGCGTTCATAGTGGCCTAAATCCAAGTCGGTTTCAGCGCCATCCTCGGTAACATAACATTCACCATGCTCGTAGGGGTTGAGGGTTCCTGGGTCAACGTTGATATAAGGATCGAACTTTTGGATGGTGGTGCGAAACCCACGGGCTTGCAAAAGTTTGGCTAGAGATGCGGCTACGATTCCTTTACCCAAGGATGATGTTACGCCCCCCGTAACAAAAATGTATTTGGCTTTTTTCATGATAATTTCCCCTATTGGGAATGTGATGTTACGGGATACAAAAATAACAGAAGATTAATGTCTTAATGGGAAAGTAATTCGCTAGTTTTCAACAAAGGAGAGGGGGCCGCATCGCGGCGGTTCAATCGTTTAAGACTTGCTGACGTAATTTGTCGATACTCACATAAATCGCTCTAAAAAACTGATTTCTTGATTTTTCAGCCACCAAACTTAAATGGGTGCTTTTAGAAATCATATTTCTCAGCCATCCTTCATTGGATTCGTTGAAATAGCGATTGTTACTGCGCATAAAATTGAATGAGTTGTAACTGATATAACTGGCTTGATGCGTATCAGATGTCAGGAAAACAGCATTATTTCCAATCATCAATTCACAACCATACATAGAATATTCAACGTCATAGTATTGATCCTTGATAGGGTTGTATTTTTTACCCATTGCTGCTTGTTTTGTTGCCATTGCAAGGATTCCATCTAGATCTTCTAAGATGGCGAGAATGGTTTCTTTCTTTTGAAAAAATCCGGCTTCCCAATAGAATTTGATTTGTTGAATGCTACTTTTCAGGGTATCGTCGTTCCAAATCTCTGTAGTTGGCATTTTAAGAAATACTTCTCTCACTTTAGGGACTTCTTCTAGCCAAGTGGGAGGCAATTGAATTTCTTCTATTGTTTTGCCTTGCAAGGCTTCGGCGTTAAGGATACTCTTATTCCAATACACCATTTTGAAAAGTGCGAGATTGGGGAAGAAGAAATGGTAGAATACGGGCAGGTCTTCTGCGGCATAGATGAGATGATGATTGGGGTATTTCATCATCCAGTTTAAATCGCCGTGGAGCACTTGTAAATATTGACTAAAACTTTCGGCGCTATTGGAAAGTTTGTTGATTCTAAAGGCGACCATATTGGAGTTGATTTCCGCTAGGGCCTCCAAAGGGATGTTAAAATGCTTGCAAATGGCGAATGTTTCCGACAAAGTGATATCGGTTTCGCATCTCAATCTTCTGTAGACAGAATCGAGTGAAATCTTCAATAGTTCGCTCAATTCCTCCGCTAGGCTAATGTGGGTGGCGGTTGATCGCTTTAGAAGTTCAATGAAATTCGATTGGATAGCTTCCATATTTTTGCGATTTTCCGTAAAGGTATAAAAAAACTGTTGCAAAAAATGCAACTTTTTTATCAATCGCTCAATTTTGGATAATATCCAACTGTCCGTCTTTCATTTGAAGGATTCTGTTGGCGATGTTGGCCAAGGCCATGTTGTGTGTAACAATGACCAATGTTTGGTTAAAATCGTCGCGCATTTTTTGGAAATAATCGTGGATCAGGCAAGCGTTTTGGGTGTCGAGATTGCCGGTGGGTTCATCGGCAAAAATTACTTTGGGTTGATTGAATTGGGCTCTTGCGATGGCCACGCGTTGTTGTTCTCCGCCAGACAGCTGTCCGGGTTTGTGGTGGATGCGATGGGAAAGTCCAAAATAGTCTAGGAGTTCTTTGCCTCTTTTTTCGGCGGTGCTAATGGAAGTTCCGGCAATCAATCCTGGCATCATAGCATTTTCCAATGCAGTAAATTCGGGTAATAATTGATGAAATTGAAATACAAATCCCAGCGAAGAATTTCTAAAATGTGCAAGATGTTTTCCTTTGAGCGTAGAAAGGTTCTGTCCATCAATTTTGATATCTCCTTCATCAGCCTTATCAAGTGTTCCCAGGATTTGTAGTAAAGTGCTTTTGCCTGCGCCACTTTCGCCAATGATGGACAGGATTTCACCGGCTTCGATGGAAAGGCTTACCCCTTTCACCACGTGAAGTGGGCCATAGTACTTGTGTAAATTGTTGCAGAAAACCATCTTAAAGTTGCGTAATTATGCCTTTAATTGGGTCAAAGTTAGTTAATTTTGCAGCGCAATTATCTAGCATTCTCGCAACAACATGAATATTCACGAGTATCAAGCCAAAGAAATTCTTAAAAAGTACGGTGTAGCCGTTCAAGAAGGATTCGTAGCGGAAACAGCCGAACAAGCATCGGAAGCCGCCAAAAAAGTCAAAGAACAGTTCCAATCTGATTGGTGTGTGGTGAAAGCCCAAATACATGCCGGCGGGAGAGGAAAGGGTAAAATCCAAGGCAGCGAACAGCGCGGGGTTCAAGTGGCAAAAAGTGCGGATCAGGCCGGTGAAATAGCTACAAATATGTTGGGAGGAACTTTGGTTACCATCCAAACAGGTGCTGCAGGTAAATTAGTAAGTAAAGTGTTGGTGGCTCAAGATGTATTTTATCCTGGAGCGAATGAGCCCAAGGAATATTATATGAGTGTGTTGTTGGATCGTGCTACCAAACAAAATGTAATCATTTACACTACAGAAGGTGGAATGGATATTGAGGAAGTGGCTGAGCAACATCCTGAAAAAATCCATAGAGAGTGGGTGAATCCAGCAGTGGGTTTGCAACCTTTCCAAGCGCGCAAAATTGCGTTTAACTTGGGTTTGGAAGGAAAGCCGTTCAAAGAAATGGTGACTTTTGTTACTGCTTTGTACAAGGCTTACGATGAAACCGATAGTGCGATGTTCGAGATCAACCCAGTATTGAAGACTTCTGATGATCGAATCATTGCGGTTGATGCGAAGGTGGATTTGGACGATAACGCTTTGTATCGCCATAAAGACTTCTTGGAATTGCGTGATTTGGCCGAAGAAGATCCAACAGAAGTTGAAGCCGGTAAATACAATTTGAACTATGTAAAATTGGATGGTAACGTGGGTTGCATGGTGAACGGAGCGGGTTTGGCGATGGCTACCATGGATATCATTAAATTGAGTGGTGGTGAGCCAGCGAATTTCTTGGATGTGGGTGGTACCGCCAATGCAGAAACTGTGGAGTCTGGATTCAGAATTATAATGAGCGACCCCAATGTAAAGGCGATTTTGATCAATATTTTCGGTGGTATCGTTCGCTGTGATCGTGTGGCCAATGGAGTTGTTGAGGCGTATCGTAAAATTGGAGATGTTCAAATCCCAATCATTGTTCGTTTGCAAGGTACCAATGCTGTGGAAGCAAAACGTATCATTGATGAGAGTGGTTTGAAAGTGTATAGCGCAATTACTTTGTCTGAAGCAGCTGCTTTGGTAGAGCAGGTGTTAAAGGCCTAATTATATAAGAATTTTCTTTGTAAAAAGGGAGCCCATGGGCTCCCTTTTTTTGGTACTGTACAATGAAATTGGCAGTGGGTCTGAAAGTGAATAAGGTGGTCCATTGTGCGAATTGTGATCCCATAACTTTGACATCATGAGATTGGCATTCTATGTCTTGTTAATGACTGTCCTTGGTCCCTTGTTTGGGCAGGAAGGCAAACAAAATCAATTCCCCGAAACCCATTATGATCGGGGGATGGAGTTGTACCGTGAAGGGCGCTTTAATGCGGCTGTGGCTCAGTTTAGAAATTACCTGAATGTTGCGGGCAATAGTTCTCAGCGATCTGAGGCAGAATACTATTATGCAATTTCTAAGTTAAAGGCTCAGCATACCGATGGAGTGGCGTATTTACAGCAGTTTTTGGACCAAAATCCGGGTTCATTAAAAACAAATGAGGCCAATTTGGCCTTGGGTGATTTTTACTATTTGAAGCCGAGATATTCCAATGCGTTGCGGTATTATAAAAATGTGGATGAGAAATCGATCGACAAAGAACTTCGCTCTCGTTTGAACTATCGAAAAGGTTTTTGCTTGGTCAATGCCAAGAAATACAAAGAGGCGGTGGAAGTATTGAAGTCTGTTGCGGATGCTCCCGGCGAGTATCGAGATTTGGGCAGTTATTACTATGGATATGCCTGTTTGATGATGGGGGATTATCCACAAGCCATTGCTGCTTTTGAGAGAATCAAGGACAAAGGATATGATAATGTGAGATTTTATTTGGCTCAGGTGCATTACCAAATGAGCAACTATGATTTTGCGATTGCCGAATTGGATAAGGTGGGTAATAAAGTGCCTCAGAATCAAGTATTTTGGTTGAAAGGCAAGTGTTATTTTAGGAAGAATTCTTTTGAAAAAGCGGCCGAAGCCTATCGTTTGGCGGAGCTTTCTCCGGATACGTTGAAAGTGGAAGAGCGTTATGAAATTGGATATTCATTCTATCGCACCGGAGATTATGAGGGGAGTTTGAAATGGTTGAGCAGTGTGGCGGCCGAGGGTGATAGTTTGTCGCAGATTGCCAGCTTCCAACTCGGAAATGCCTTGATGAAGCAAAAGAACAACCGTGAGGCGATGAATGCTTATGCCGAAGCTTTCCGGACAGGGTTTGACCCATCCATTGCGGAAATGGCACTGTTTAATCAAGCCAAATTGGCGATTCAATTGGGCGATAACGGCAGCATCGGACTGCTGGATAAGTACGTCAAATTGTTCCCAAACAACCCCAATGCAAAAGAAGCCACCAAACTCAAAGCGAGGTTGTTGATTAATACGGATAGTTATCGCGAAGCGGTTTCGTTGTTGGATGGTCTGGGGGAGTTGGATGCGCAAACCGAAGAAGTGTATCAAAAAGTAACCCTGGCTCGTGGGATGGAGTTGTATAAGGCTCGCAATTTAAAAGGAGCAATAGAACTGTTCGATAAATGCGCATCAAAGCGAACCAATATGGATCTGAACGCGCAGTCGAAGTTTTGGAAAGCCGAAACTTTGATGCTCATGGGCGAAGAGGCGGCAGCAACAAAAGCCTATCAAGAATTCATGGATATGCCATCTGCCAGTTCAACGGAAATGTACCCGTACGCCTACTACGGTTTGGGTTACATGAAGTTTCAGCAGAAGAAATACGATGAAGCAGCGAGCAATTTTAGTCGTTTTACCACCCAAGCCGCTCAAGGTCGTTACGACGAAAGAATGGTTCACGATGGCTACTTGCGTTTGGGCGATTGTAACTTCATGACAAAACAATTGACCGAGTCAGTGAAGGCTTATGCTTATGTAACTGGTAAAAAGGGAACGGATGCGGATTATGCTTTGTATCAAAGTGGGTTGATTTATGGCTTGCTAACAAAAAGCGAGGAGAAGGTGACTACCATGAAGCGGTTGATTACAGATTTTCCGAATTCTCGTTTTGTTGTGGATGCCTATTTTGAGTGTGCTGAGGAATATATGGTAATGGGCAGAAGCACAGAAGCAGAGAAGTATTACAGCGATATCCTTCAGAAATTCCCAAACAACCCGAAAGCCAATCGTGCGTATTCTACGTTGGGTAGGATCTATTACAATAACAACAAGTTGAGCAATGCGGTGGAGGTTTATAGCAAGCTGTACGACAACTATCCGGGCACACCAGAAGCGCAAGCTGCCAACGATATGGTTCGTAAGATCTATTCTGAGCAGGGCGATGCAAAGTCGTATGTGCGATGGAAGAAAGATCGCGGAGGAATATCAGACAACGATCAAGACAGTTTGATGTATGAAACCGGTTACAATGCCTACGAAAAAGGGGAGTTTGCTGTTGCTAAGAAAGGTTTTGATGCGTATTTGGCTGACTATCCCAAGGGCTCTTTCTATTTGTCGGCCCATTATTACCTGGCTCAGACCAACGAAGAGTTGAAAAATTCTGGCGAAGCGATCAAACATTATTCGGTGGTTGCTTTGGCCAATAGCGGAGAGTTGAAAGAAGACGCAGCCTTGGCTGTGTTGAAGTTGAGCGGTGAGAATCCAACCTGCGACCAGATATTGGCTTATGTTGAAGTTTTGGAGCCCATTACGCAATCACGTCAGACCAAGCAAAACTGCTGGAAGACGATGATGTATTGTTATGCGAAGAATGGCAATACAACGGGCTTAGAAACAATTTCTGCCAAGGTATTGGCCGACGAAGGCACTCCAGTAGAGTTGCGCACCGAAGCCAAGTTGATTTTGGTTAAGGCGGATATCAAAGCGGGTAAGACAGAAAATGCCATGACCGACTTAAAAGACATTTACAGCAAGGAGAACAATCGTTTTGCTGCGGAGGCCAAGTATTTGGAAGCGGAATTGTTGTATTCACGCGATAGTATTGCTGCTTGTCAGGCCTCTTGTTACATCATATTAGATGAGTTTAACGGGTACGATATGTGGGTTGGTAAAGCACTGATATTGTTGGGCGATGCGTTTAAAAAGGAAGGCGACTTCTTTAACGCAAAAGCCACTTGGAACGGTGTGATTGAGAATTTTGATGTTGCTGAGTTGGTCGCCATCGCCAAAGAGAAATTGGCACAATTGGCTGCCGAGCAAGCAAAGAATCCCAAATAAAGAGTTGTTGTAGTTTTATTTCATAGGGTTAAATGAGGGGGCGGGAGCGCCCCCTTTTTTTGCTGTGAAGCAAATATGAAAATTGATTCTAATCGATCTTATTTCAAATCCAAAAGGGTAGAACCCATTTTGTATCCTTCTGAGTAAATCTCCACCGTGTATTTTCCCGGCTTTAATTGCTCCGTAGGCTTCCAAACTGTGGGTTGTACAGGCTTGGTCTCGTTTTCAAATACCGCTGAAATCTTGTAGGTGTACTTGCTTGATTTACCATCAATGTCAAATGTCCCACCTTGACCAGAATTGGCAAGTGTTACACCTTCAGGGCCTGTGATTTTAACATACAAGGTTTTGTCGCCTGCTGCAGCTACATTGTTCTCGTTGATGCTAAAGCTGATTCTAAATGCCTCTACAGCGTTCGCCTTTAAGGTTCCAGTTTCTTTGCCGGTTAACCACTTCTTTTTCAAGGTTTCGATTTTAACCGCGCTGGCTTGAAGTCTAGATGCCAAACTTTTCAGTTTCGCTTTGTCAGCAGAAAGATTTGTATTTTCCTTGTTCAAATTATCGTTCTGATTCGTCAAAACTTCATTTTTAGTAATCAATTCTTCATTCTCAGATTCAACTTGGGCCAAACGGGCTAATAGATCAGCCAATTGCTTGTTTAAGTAATTCACTGCGGCCTGGCTATTCGCTTTATTCGACTTAAGATCGGCTACCAATTTTGCGATTTCTCTTTTACGACTTACCAATTCCTCAGAAAGAATTAGGTTGTCGCCGGCCAGTGCCAAACTATCCTTTTGATATTGTTCGAGAAGCAATTCTGCTTTCACTAGGGCTTCTTCTTTCCCTTTGAGTGTTTCTTCAACTGCGGTTTTGGCTTTTTCCGTGTTGTCTTTTTCAACGCTTACATTGTTTAACATGTAAAGAAGTACTGCGATGATTACAACCAAAATTGCGATAATGGTGTACAGCAGCGGCTTGTTGTTGGATTCGTTTTGGTTTTGCATATTGCTAAATGTTTAGAAATCTTGTGCAAGTAAATGACAAACTTCTTGCCAAAGCGGATTTTTGGGCAGTGATTTGTATTTATTTATGCGAATAACGGAATTATTGCCCAATTTATTACTAATCGAGCCAAAGGTTTTTGAAGACCATAGGGGTCATTTTTTTGAGAGTTTTCGTGAGGATGTATTAAAAGAACACGGATTAACTGCGCCATTTGTTCAAGACAACCAGAGTCTATCTCATCGGGGCATACTTCGCGGGTTACATTTTCAGCAGGCCCCCTATGCCCAAGGCAAATTTGTTCGGGTTATCACGGGTGCTGTTTTGGATGTGGCTTTGGATATTCGCAAAGATTCCCCTACCTATGGCCAATTTGTTGCAGAGGAACTCACTGCCAGCAATAAAAGGATGCTCTATATACCGCCGGGTTTTGCGCATGGCTTTGCGACTTTGGAAGACAATACAATCTTTACCTATAAATGCACCGATTACTATTACCCTGAATCGGAGGGAGGCATATTGTGGAATAGCGCATCGTTAAACATCCCTTGGGGATTGGAAAATCCTGTTTTGTCGGCCAAAGATGAGTTATTGTCTGACTTTGCTCATTTTATTTCTCCTTTTTAATTGTCATTTTTGAGGAATTAACCATGGAACAATCACAAAAAACGGAAGCATTAATTGTTGAATTGCGCGCAAAATTTGAGGCCAGCGGACAGAGTATTAATGATTATTTGGAGGGGATGTTGGTGGGGAACTATGAACCCTATTGGCGTTACATCGCGGTGGATGCGTTGTTGGGTTTGCAACAGCCCAAGACCGATTTACCCGATGAGATGATATTTATTGGGTATCACCAAATCACAGAGTTGTATTTCAAATTGATACTTCACGAATTGGATCAAATGCGTGATGTGAATTTGGGCGGCAAACGATTTGCGGATAAACTATGTAGGATTCGTAGATATTTTAATAACCTGATTTACAGTTTTGATATCATGATAGACGGGATGGAGAAGGAGCAATTCTTGAAGTTTCGGATGGCTTTGTTGCCCGCGAGTGGGTTTCAAAGTGCACAATTCCGTTTGATTGAAATGGCGTTTACGGATTTAAACAATTTGGCATTGGCCGAGCAACGCGAGGCCTTAATAGGACAGAATTTGGAAACGCAATACAACGCAATCTATTGGAAACAAGGTGCTGTGGTTGTAGAAACGGGTAAGAAAACACTGACATTAACTCAGTTTGAAGACGCTCATCAAGATCAGTTTTTGCAATGGGCCGCCAAATGGCAGGACAATAACCTATGGCAAATGGCTCAAAAGCTTATGTCGTTGGGAGAATTTACCGACGAACTCCGCGAAGAGTTCCGTATGTTAGATACTTGTCTGAATGTCAATTGGAGATTGTCGCATTATCGCTCCGCCGTTCGATACCTGGCCAATTCCGATTCAGGCGCTGATGCCCCCGCAACCGGTGGTACCAATTGGCAGAAGTTCCTGCCTCCGCGTTTTCAAAAAATCGTTTCTTTCCCTGGACTTTGGAGCGAAGAAGAATTGCAGAACTGGGGTAAAGGTTGGGTTGAAGAGCAATTGACGCGCTAATTATTAATTTCAATGTCCAACGAAACACCGCAATCTATTCCAAACGAAACGCCGCATTTTCAGGAAACTGTAATGCCGTCTGCTGAACCAATCACTTTGGTGGAGGCCCAGGCGATGGTAGACAATTGGATTAAAACCGTAGGCGTTCGTTATTTTTCAGAACTTACCAATACCGCCGTTTTAATGGAAGAAGTGGGTGAATTGGCTCGTTTGATGTCGAGGAGCTACGGCGACCAATCCTTTAAATCCGGGGAAAAACAAGGTCCCGAAGCACTCGGCGATGAAATGTCTGATGTGCTATTTGTGTTGATCTGTTTGGCCAATCAAACAGGAGTTGACTTAACCCAAGCGTTTTATCGAGGTATGGAAAAGCGGACGAAACGGGATGCGGAACGACATAAAAACAATCCTAAGTTGGGTTGATTGCAGAGGGCAAAGGGAAAACAAAGCGGCGATTTAATCGTTAACTTTGCGTTGCCGTGACAAATTCTACCATTAGTTCCCGAAAGTTAGACCACATTCAATTGGCATTTGAAGCGCAGTTGAGCGATGTGGATCGAAGGTTTTATTACGAACCGATGTTGGCGGCGCACCCAAAATTGGATGTAATTCCCAAGATAGAAGTGGCAGGGGCGTTCATGCTTGCTCCAATTTGGATTAGCAGTATGACAGGCGGCGCGGAGCTGGCAGGTAAAATCAATTTATTACTGGCCGAAGTATGTAAAAATCATGGGTTGGGTATGGGATTGGGTTCATGTAGACCCGTTTTGGAGAACTCGGCCTATTCAAACGACTTTGATATCCGCAAATACATTGGTGATCAACCCTTATTTGCCAATTTAGGGATTGCACAAATAGAAGAATTAATTGCGTCAAATCAACTGCAAAAGCTCATCGATATGGTGCACCGCTTGCAGGCCAATGGTTTGATAATACATGTAAATCCTTTGCAAGAATGGATGCAACCCGAAGGCGATCGATTTGAGTTATCGCCCATAGAAACGGTAAAACGTGTTTTGGATGCAGTGAAATTTCCTATCATCGTAAAAGAGGTAGGTCAGGGGTTTGGCCCTAAGAGTTTAGAAGCTTTGTTGCAATTGCCCCTAGAAGCACTGGATTATGGCGCTTTTGGCGGGACAAATTTTAGCAAATTAGAGAATTTACGTCGTGAATCGTTGGAGCGTGGCCTTCTAGAACCCGTTCAGCATGTGGGTCATACCGCTGAAGAAATGACACCTTGGGTAAACGCAATCGCGGAGAAATTGGGCCACAAGGTCCAGTGCAAACGAATCATTGTATCGGGTGGGATTTCGAATTTCTTAGATGGATATTACCATTTGCAAAAATTGCAAATGTCGTCGTTGTACGCCCAAGCATCGCCTTTCTTGAAATACGCTTTAGAAGGGGAAGATGCTTTAAATCAATTTGTTGAATCCCAAATCAAAGGCTTGGCTTTGGCATATACCTATTTAACTTTGAAAGAGAACGCATGATTAAACCGGTCAAAGGATTTAGTAAATTAAGCAAAGAGGCCAAAATTGAATGGCTTGTCAATAATTACACATCAGACGCTTCATCCACCATGGAAATGTTGGAAGGCTACTGGCACAATCAGCCGGAGGTACAGAAGTTGCACGATGAATTCATCGAGAACACAATTAGCAATTTTTATATGCCTTTTGGCGTGGCACCCAATTTTCTGATTAACGGGAAGATGTATGCCATTCCATTGGCTATTGAGGAGAGTTCAGTAGTGGCGGCCGCGGCGAAGGCGGCGAATTTCTGGATCGACAGAGGAGGATTTACCACCAAGGTAATTGGTATGGTGAAAGTGGGTCATGTTCATTTCATTTGGGAGGGTTCCAATGTTGCGGGGCTGTATCGCGTTTTTGAGGAGCATAAGCATCGTTTTTTTGAAAACACGGAAGGAATTACCAAGAACATGCGCGCCAGAGGTGGTGGGGTGTTGGATTTGACGTTACAAGATAAAACAGATTTAGAGCCTGGTTATTATCAAGTGGAGGCTCGTTTTGAGACTTGCGATAGCATGGGGGCAAATTTTATTAATAGTTGCTTGGAATCGTTTGCGCAGACATTGAAAGACTTGGCGGCCGAATATGCTGCTGAATTGGGCGATGCTACATTGCAGGTGGTGATGAGTATTTTGAGCAATTTTACGCCGGAGTGTTTGGTAAGGGCAGAAGTGAGTTGTAAGATTTCGGAGATTGAGGAAGGCAGTGGCATCGGAAATCTCGAGTTTGCGGAAAAGTTTTGTAGAGCCATTCGCATCGCATCGGTGGAACCTTATCGGGCGGTGACGCACAATAAAGGGATTATGAACGGGATCGACTCAGTGATTATTGCTACGGGTAATGATTTTAGGGCTACTGAGGCTTGTGCGCATGCTTTTGCTGCCAAAGAGGGCCGATATACGAGTTTGACGCATGCTTCAATTGAGGGCGATGAGTTTCATTTTTGGATTGAGTTGCCGTTGAGCATTGGTACGGTTGGCGGGATTACCAATTTGCATCCGATGGTGAGGTTTGCCCATGAATTATTGGGATATCCTTCTGCCAATGAATTGATGCAGATTACTGCTGTTGCTGGTCTGGCACAGAATTTTAGTGCGGTTCGATCTTTGATTACTTCGGGGATTCAAAAGGGTCACATGAAGATGCATTTGTTGAATATTTTGAATCAATTGGAAGCCACGGATGCAGAAAAGGAAGAAATTGTTTCGTATTTCAAAGATAAGGTGGTGAGTCATTCTGCGGCGGTGGAGGCATTTCTGCGGGTGAGGGGTTTGGCTGCGGTACATTCGAACAAAAACAATTAAAACAATTGAAATCGTATTTTTCCCACGGTAAAATCATGCTTTGCGGCGAATATGCCGTCACAATTGGCATTGAGGCGTTGGCGATTCCTGTTGTACCCGGTCAGTGGATGCATGTTTGGGAGTTTGATTCCCCTGGCGGCGGTGACCGATTGATTTGGGAGGCCAAAGAAAAAAATGGCAACACATGGTTGAATGAGAGTTTCTCTTTGCCATTGGAAGTGATGGATGCGGCGGATGAAAAAAACAGCAGCGAAAGAGATCGCGACAGAAAAGTGCTTCATTCGATGATTTCATTGGTGGAGGCGAGTTTTTGGAAGGCGGGGAAATCTTATCGCATAGAGACTCAATTGGAGTTTGAGCGCAGTAGCGGATTGGGTAGTTCCAGTACGATGGTCGCGAATTTTGCGAGATACGCAGGCTTGGATGCCCAGAAAGTGCAGCAAAACGTGTTTGGAGGCAGTGGGTACGACGTGGCTGTGGCAGAATTGGGTAAAGGTTTGGTTTTTTGGAAAAATGGGGAAGACGCGAATTGGGATGCTTGGAAATTATCGCCCGAGCTAACCTCAAAGTGGAAAATCGTTTTTTTGGGAGAAAAGCAAAATAGCAGAAGTGCTTTGGACGATGTGAAAGGGAAACTAATAGAAATTCAGAAAGATGATTTTTTGATGCATCAGTTGCAACAAGTGTGTGCAGCGGTAAAATTGGCCAGTCAAGTCCCGATGTTGGAAGCGGGTTTGGAAATGTGGCAAGCGATTTTGGCGATGAGTTTGGGCTTGGAAACACCCTATCAGTATTTTAAATTTCAACCCACCAAAGGCGGTTTATGCAAGTGGTTGGGTGCTTGGGGTGGAGATATGTTATTGATCAACGAGATTTTTGCCGAGAGCGAGCAAGAAGCGTTAAAAAAATTCCAAACAGTGGCATGGAATGAGATAGTTGTGCAACAAAGTGTGTCGTAATATGAGGGAAATGGATAACAATTTTACATCGATTCGTGTGGGTTACCAATGTCCATCGAACATCGCGTTGGTGAAATATTGGGGCAAAAAGGAAGGTGGGGTTCAATTGCCTGCCAATCCAAGTATCAGTTGGAGCCTGGGAGATTTGCATGCAACCACAACAGTTGAGATGGTTCCACGCAAAGGCGAGCAAGCTTTTGTATTTACTTTGGGTGGTGTTTTGAAGCCATCATTCGAGCCTAAAATTGAAGCATTTTTGGGTAAAATCGCCAATGATTGTCCTTGGTTATCGGATTACATGCTTTTGATAGATTCGCAAAACAATTTCCCTCACGGAACCGGTATTGCCAGTTCTGCCGCAGGTTTTGGTGCCTTGAGTTTGTGTTTGGCGCATATCGAACAATTGCTTTTGGGAGATACTTCCTTGCAGACCTTGGTTGGAGGAATGAATTTTTGGAAACGCAGCAGTTATTTGTCGCGCATGGGCTCTGGCAGTGCTTGTAGGTCCATGTTTTCTCGACCTGCTGTTTGGGGCGAAACTCCGGCAGTTGCCGGAAGTAGCAATTTGTTTGCGGTGGAAATAGATGCTGAGGTACACCCCAGTTTATCCTATTGGAAAGATGTTGTTTTGATCGTAGACGATGGGGAAAAATCGGTGAGTAGTTCGGCGGGACATGCCTTGTTGACGAATCATCCTTATGCAGAAGCTCGGTTTGGTCAGGCGCAAAAGAACTTGGATGGCATCGTTTTGGCGATGAGAAATGGCGATGTTAAATCGTTTATTGAAATTGTGGAATCTGAAGCCCTGCAATTGCACAGTATGATGATGACATCGATTCCGTATTATGTGCTTATGCGACCCAATACGTTGGCGATTATCGAACAAATTTGGCGTTTCCGCGAACAAACGGGACTGTCGATTTGCTTCACCTTAGATGCCGGGGCCAATGTTCACTTCCTTTACGATGGAAAAATCGAAGAGACAGTGATGAACTTTGTGAATAATACATTGTTACCTTATTGCAAAAATGGGCAGTATCTTTGCAGCGATATAGGTAAAAGCCCTGTTCAAATCATATAAATGGGAGAAATGATTAAGGATTCACTTTATTACGCCAAGATTCTCTTGTTTGGCGAATATGGTATCATCGAAAATTCGATGGGTTTGAGCATTCCTTATCATTTTTTCAAAGGCAATTTTGATTTTGCGAAAGAGCCCAATGAAGTGCAGAAAAATTCCAACGAGAGCATCAAACAGTTCGTGTCTCATTTAGAGTGGTTGCGCGACACCGGAGGGCTTCCTTGCTCCTTAAATTTTGTTCAGTTGCAAACGGATATTCATTCGGGTTTGTATTTTGATAGTAGTATTCCACAAGGTTTCGGCGTGGGTAGTTCGGGTGCTTTGGTGGCCGCTTTGTATGCCAAGTATTCAGTATCGCCGTTGAAACAGTCTGATGTGATGGTTGGCGATAATTTGAAGAAACTCAAGTCTACACTGGCCACTATGGAATCGTTTTTTCATGGAAAAAGCTCTGGATTGGATCCGCTGATTTGTTATTTAAATTTGCCCATATTGGTTAAAGGTCAGGGCGATTTGGGTACTGTTGGTATTCCAACAGAAAATGCAGAGGGCAAGGGGGCTATCTTTTTATTGAATTCTGGTTCGCCAGGAAAAACCCAGAATATGGTTTCGATATTCTTGAATCGTTTGAAAGACGATGGATTTAGAAACATGGTGAAGACACAGTTGAAAAAACAAAACGACGATTGCGTGACATCGTTCTTGAAAGGTGATATTTCGCAGTTGTTTGGCCATTTGAAAGGACTTTCTCAGTTGTTATTGGATAATTTCAGGCCTATGATTCCTGATCATTTTGAAAAGGTTTGGCGTGAAGGGATTGATAGCGGTGATTATTATTTGAAATTGTGTGGAAGTGGTGGTGGAGGATTTATATTGGGTTTTACCCAGGACTTTGAAAAAGCGCAATCCTTGTTGAAAGCGCATAAATTGCAGGTGATTTACAAAATGTAATCACTTGATGCCAGGAATTCGAAAAAACCACATTACCAGATTCATGCTGTTATTGGGGATTGTACGATGGTACAACCTTGCTTTGATTGCCGCTTCTCAGTATTTGTTGTTCTGGCTCACATTTTCGCAGCATGAATTGTGGCGTGTGTTCTACGATGTTAAACTGCATTGCATCGTGGCAGCTAGCATTTTTTCTGTCGCCGCGGCCTTTATCATCAATGCCTTTTACGATGTTGACAAGGATTTGGTGAACAAGCCAAAGCAAGTGGTGATTGGGAAATTGTTGGGGGAGTCGAGTTTGCTCAATTTATACGTCGTCCTAAATTTATTGGCAGTAGCCTTTGCGATGATGGCCTCTGTGAAGGTGATGGTTTTTTTCCTGTGTTACACAGTATTTTGTTGGTTTCACAGTCATAAATTGCAGAAATTGCCGGTGGTGAGAGAGGTATCGGCCTCCTTGTTAACGATGATTCCATTGCTCGCTATATGGTTTCATTTTGGTCATTGGCATTGGGGCATGTTTTATTACATGGGTAGTTTGGCGATTTTATTGTTTACCAGAGAGGTGGTGAAGGATATGGCTGGACACAAGGGGAACTTGATTTTTGGGTATCAAACGGTTGTGGTTGCGGCTGGGATACGTCGTGCAAGATGGGGGTTGGTGGCAATGAATACGGGCTTTTTTGTGATGTATTGGACGTTAAATTGGATTCAAATGGTAGATCCTGTTTTACCCAATTGGCATCCGGATTATTATTTGATTATCTCTGGAGTTTCGTTGTTCACCGCCTTTTGGGTTTCTTGGGCGATGTTTTTTATTCGAGATGATTCTAAAATTGTGGTAATGGATGCATTTTTAAAGTTGGGCGTGGTGATTCATTTGCTCAGTATCGTAACGCAGTAGTTTTGGTGGGAGGGCTACGGATTTAATTTGTAACTTGCGATAGTGACGGAGATTCAGACCCTTTTTGCGCATGTGTTGGTGCCAGTGCCGGTGCCAAAGGCCTATACGTATCGGGTTCCTCACGATTGGAACGACTGGATTCATCAGGGTTTGAGGGTTGCGGTGCAATTTGGACCAAAGAAGATATATGCAGGAATTATTTTGGAGCTGAGTGATTCTCCACCGGAGGGTTATCAAGCTTCTTATATCTTGGATGTGTTGGACGATGCACCCATTGTGAATCACAAGCAATTGCAGTTTTGGCGTTGGGTGGCCAAATATTATATGTGTTATTTGGGGGAGGTGATGGCTACTGCGTTGCCAGCGGGGTATCGACTTCAGAGTGAGACGAAGATTGTTTTGCATCCCGATGCAGATTTGGAAGCGATAAGTAGGACTGATGTTGAAGATTTGGAGTGGCAGATTTTGGAGTTGTTAGGGAAGAAGGATGGGATGTCGTTGGACGATATACATCAAAAGCTGGCGGTTAAGAATGTGCTGAAGCATGTTAAGTCGTTGTATTTAAGGGGTTTGGTGGTAATGGAGGAGGAGTTGAAGGAGAATTATCGACCTAAATATGAGGAGTTTTTAGAGTTGTGCAGTATTTGGGATGATTCGGAATTGGCAAATTCGAGTTTGAACGCGTTGGAGCGACGTGCACCGAAGCAGTATGAGGCGATTATGCATATTTTGGGGACGGGAAAGAGGGAGTTGACGGTGGAATCAATTGTGAAGGGATTTGAGATGGACAGGACGGTGCTGAAGCAGTTAGAGAAGAAGTCGTTGATAATGATTGTGAAGCGCCGCCGCGATCACCTTCAGGTGATCCGCGGCGGCGCGCAAGAATACCAACTCACCGAATCTCAGTCGCGGGCCCTTGGAATCATTCGCGCTGGATTTGAAGAAAAACAGCCGGCCTTGCTTTACGGGGTTACGGGATCGGGTAAAACCCATGTGTATATGGAGTTGGTGAAGGAGACGTTGGCGGCGGGGAAACAGGTGCTTTATTTGTTGCCAGAGGTTGCACTAACGGAGCATATGGTGGCTCGGATGGGTGCGTTTTTGCCGGTGGAAATTGGCGTTTGGCATCACTTTTATAGTTCTCACGAGAGGACGGAATTGTACGATCGGATATTGAAGGATCAAATCCAGTTTGTGGTGGGTACTAAAGGGGCGGTGTTTGCTCCTTTTTCTAATTTGGGGTTGATTGTGGTGGATGAGGAGCATGAATCAACGTATAAGCAGTTTGATAAAAAGCCATTTTATCACGGTCGGGATTCGGCGTTTCAGTTGGCCAAGTATCATGGGGCCAATGTTTTGTTGGGTTCGGCTACGCCGAGTTATGAAATGCAGTTTGCTGTGCAGCAGCATCGTATGGTAATTGCCGAAATAACGGAGAAGTACGATGGCGGAAAACCGGCTGAGTTGATGTATTTGAATATCGGTGAGTTGAAGAAAACGGGTCAGATGAATTCGTTGTTTTCCGAGCCGGTGAGGATGGCCATTCAGAAGGCGATGGATGTGAAGCAGAAGGTGGTGGTGTATCACAATCGAAAGGGGTATGTGCCTTATATTGAGTGTGGGGATTGTGGGTTGACAACGCAGTGCAAGCATTGTGATATTTCGATGACCTACTATAAGAGTTCAGACAATCAGCGATGCAGTTATTGTGGGTTTCAGCAGCCGGTACCATCGAAATGTGTGGCCTGTGGTTCTCAGGATTTGAAGTTGAAGGGGACGGGCACGGAGAAGTTGGCGGAGGAATTGGGGCAGCTGTTTCCCAAGGCTAGGGTGGCGCGGTTTGACCAGCAGAGCATGCGGAAGCGGGATGATTTTCAGAATATTTTGACGGCGTTTGAGCGGGGTGATATTGATATTTTGGTGGGGACGCAGTTGTTATCGAAGGGGATTGATATAGAGAATATCGGCTTGGTTGTGGTGCCGGATGCGGATATGTTGTTGCACATTCCTGATTTTAGGAGTCATGAACGGGCATTTCAGCAACTGCAACAATTGAGTGGTAGGATAGGGCGCCGCGCGGAGCGCGGCGTGATGATGTTACAGACATATCAACCGGAACATGAAGTATTGAAGTCCCTGAAAGCCGATGATTACCAAGGGTTGATGCAAGTGGAAATGGAGCAGCGCGAAGCCTTCGGCTATCCTCCTTACACAAAGTTGATTAAGGTGGATGTGAAGCACATAGATGCACAAGTGGCGACCGAGGCCAGCCGTTGGCTGGCCGACCAATTGCGAAAGCAATTGGGGAACCTGGTGCTGGGGCCCCAGGTTCCTTCGGTCGCCCGCATAAAAAATCGATTCATCCAGCAAATTGTCATCAAGGTCCCCCGAGAAACCGCCCAACTGAACGCCGCAAAATTCCTATTGCAACAAGTTCGTGAAGCGGCCTTGGCTCACAACAGTTGGCGTTCGGTTCGCATCGATATTATCATCGATCCCAATTAATGACATTCCTCATCATTTTTTCCCAATCGGATATCGTAAATTTGAAAAATATTATCACAATACCATGGAAACATCAACCTTAGAAACTGTAGCCACCGATGTGGATTTTTTACCCTTAAATGGTACGGATCACTTGGAATTTTATGTGGGCAATGCCAAACAGAGCGCCTACTATTATCAAACAGCTTGGGGCTATAAGCTAGTTGCGTATGCTGGACCGGAAACAGGAGTGAGAGATCGCGCTAGTTATGTGTTACAGCAAGATAAAATCCGCTTGGTTTTAACCACCTCGATGGATCCAAATAGCGAAGTGACAAAGCATCAATCACAGCATGGCGATGGAGTTAAGTTTTTGAGCCTTTGGGTAGATGATGCAACGGCGAGTTTCAATGAAACAGTGAAGCGCGGTGCAAGGCCTTATATGGAGCCTACCACCATGGAAGATGAGTTTGGAACCGTTGTAGTGAGTGGTATTTATACCTACGGAGAAACCGTTCACAAGTTTGTTGAGCGTAAAAATTATAAAGGCGCCTTTTTGCCAGGTTACAAAGCCGTGCCAAACGCAATGGACGTAACCCCAGTGGGACTCAAATACGTGGACCATTGCGTGGGTAATGTTGAGTTGGGTAAAATGGATGAGTGGGTTGAATTTTATGAGAATGTAATGGGCTTTAAGTTGTTGTTGACCTTCGACGATAAGGATATCAGTACAGAATACAGTGCTTTGATGAGTAAGGTTGTGAGCAACGGAAACGGGTATGTTAAGTTCCCAATCAATGAGCCAGCCGACGGAAAGAAGAAGTCTCAAATTGAAGAGTATTTGGATTTTTATCGCGGCCCAGGTGTGCAACACATCGCCGTTGAAACCGATGATATTCTAGAAACTGTAGCCGATTTACGTCGTAGAGGCGTGGAATTCCTTTACGTTCCAGAGACCTACTACGATGATGTTTTGGATCGTGTAGGTCATGTTGAGGAAGATTTAGTAGCGTTGAAAAAAATGAATATCCTTATCGATCGCGATGATAGTGGGTATTTGTTGCAGATTTTCACCAAGCCGGTTGAAGACCGACCTACGTTGTTTTATGAAATCATCCAGCGCAAAGGGGCCAAGAGTTTCGGGAAAGGAAACTTTAAGGCCTTGTTTGAAAGCATTGAACGCGAGCAAGCCAGCCGCGGAAACTTGTAATTCAGGAAATCGATTCCCGGAAAGCGAATTCCATAAAAAATTAGTTCGGTGTGTTGAACTTGTTGGTATCGATAGAATAGTGTCGACCTACTTTGTTGTTTTTGGCCATCAATTCTTTGATCTTATTCAACTTTTCAATCATCTTTTCGCCGTCTTTGGCATCGTAATCATTTGCAATCAATGCATTACACGATTCGATTGCTTTGTCGGGCATATCCAAGATGGTATACAAAACAGCATTATTGTAATCACAAGCATATCTCAATTTTCGTTCTGATTTTTCATCGGCGGCATACTTTGCAAGCACTCCGGTCATATATTCGATACTACTCATCAACTCGGCGCGTGTTGCAGCATCGATGCCATTGGCGGTTACCTTAGCAACGCTAGCCTTCATTTTTGCCATGTTGGCAACCCAAGCTTCGTTTTCAGGGTGCTTCTTAGAATCTGTTGTCCACAAACTCGCTTGGTCTGTGCTTACTGGAAAACCATATTTGTCGTTGATAGAGTAATTCAAACTGTTCAACCAAGATTCCATATGTTCTTTTACCAATTTGTTAGAGATGGCCTGACGGTTGTTGCTGAAGTATCTTTCGGCTTCAGAATGGCTGCTGAATTCTGGGCTTTTCCACTCCATTTTGGTGGTGCTGTTGCTGATTGTGCTGCGGTTGATCAATACGTTGCTTTGCCAATCTTTTGCAGAATACGTTGCGCCAATGCTATAGTTTACCGTAGACCAATAGTAATAACGAGTTGCGGTAACAACACCCTCTTTGTTTTTGGTTTCTTCTTTGCGCTGATCGATTTTCTGACCATCGAACATCAAATCGTCAAAGTTTACGGTGAATTGGGCATGACCGCCTTCAATTCTTCGGCCTTCAAAATCTTCGAAGCCGCCATATACTTTTTTCCAACCCTGAAGGTTTACGCGCTCTTCGATGGAAGAAGCAGACATCGCATTGGAAATGGTAGAAGGAACTTCAACACGAACATTGTAGGTTCTCCAAGTGCTATCCAAAGGAGTTGAAGGCAAGTCACGGTATTGGTGAGGTACAAATACGCGATCTAAGTCGATTTTTTGAGCCGTTCCCATTCCTGAGAATACGATTGTAATGGCAATGATGAGTTGTTTTTTCATAGTTTGTAAATTTGATGGTATTGATTTTTTAAGTTTTTAAGGATTCGTGCACTACGTTAAGTCCATTTGGACGAGTGTTAAACAAAATCAATTGATTCGTTTAATT
>NSIB01000030.1 GCA_002737625.1 Flavobacteriales bacterium
GCCCAGGTTTTATCGTTCAAGCCTTGGGCATTGATCAAAACGTTGAGCCAAGCGCCGCGGACAGCCGTTTTAATGCAAAGTGCACCTACGCCCACGTCTGACAATGAATTGGGGTTGCCGTGTTCTGCCATTTGTTTCAAAAGTGGGATGCATTCAAACGCAGTTTGCATGGTTCTGAATGGAACTTGGGTTGCATATTTGGATGCGTCTTGGATGGCTTGTTTCCTTGCTGATACTTGTTCTGGGGTGTCTTTAGGCAAACCAAAAGCATCCATGATGGCGTCAAAAGCACGCGTATCTTCATCTACCAATGCGATGAGATTGTCTTTGAGGGTCTGACCTTGTTCGGCCCACGGAGAGAATTCTTGTACGCGATCTTCCCAACCTCTTTTGGCGGCGCTCAAGTTGGCCACCATGGTGCCCAACGCAGCGCCGAGTGCCCCGGCTAGAGCGGAAATACTGCCCCCTCCGGGGGCCGCACTATCACTTGCCGTTTCGTCGGCAAAGCCGCGAACCGTCATATTTACCAATCTAGATTGCTTCTCATCGCGAAGCATATATTCAATAATCTTTTTCTTCGGATCAAAGGCCCCCAATTCGTTCAAGCCCATACTGTGAATGGCGCAATCAATCAGGTCGGCCTCACTCACGCCCGTGCTCAAACCCTGCTTTTCAAGGAAAAACCTGCCCGCATCCAACAAAGGCTGCAAAGGAATCAATCCCACCAATTCGGAGCCTGTTACGCGCACGCCGCGTTCGTCGGCCGACATTCGAGTTTCCTCAAACGCAATATGCAAAGGACTAATTTTATAGTTGGTGAGGTTCATTGAGATTTGCGCCATTTTGTAATCCTCAATATACCATCCAATGGCTTTCACACTTTTTAATTTGCCAGGAATGCGGATGGGTTCCCCGGTTTCATCGTTCATAATTTTCCCGGAATAGGGGTTGCCCTCGCGTTTAACACGACCTGCCTCGCGAACGTCAAAGGCGATGCGGTTGGCGATGCGGGTGCTTTTGGTATTCAGATTTACGTTGTAAGCGATGAGGAAATCGCGGGCGCCGATTACTGTGGCGCCGGCCGTGGGATTCATTTCTGCAGGGCCGTAATCCGGCGCCCATACTGGAATTTTGATCTTTTGAAAAAAGCCCTCGTATTCACCCGCCCGAATCACACTCAGGTTGTTTCTTTCCTGGTTGGGCTGAGCGTATTCGTATAAATACGTGGGGATATGTAATTCTTCCGCAACGCGTTTTGCCAATTTCTGAGCATAAACTGCCGTCTCTTCCATGCTGATTCCGGAAATTGGGATGAGCGGACAAACATCGGTGGCGCCCATGCGGGGATGCTCCCCAGCGTGGTTGCGCATATCAATGACCTCCGCTGCCTTTTGGATTCCACGAAACACAGCCTCAATTACATCGTCTGGCGATCCAACGAGTGTAACAACTGTGCGGTTGGTGGCTTTGCCTGAATCAACGTCTAACAAGCGAATCCCATCCACCGATTCAATGGCGTCTGTAATGGCCTTGATGGTCTGAAGATTACGTCCTTCGCTGAAATTGGGTACACATTCGATAATTGGTTGCATGATGCAAATTTATTGTTTAACGTCCGAAGTTTAACGCTTATTTAGTTGTGATTTCCGTTAAACGTTTCCGCTTGTTTATAAAGAATAAGTCGTGAAATCTATCCAAATTCGACGGGATTTCGTTATTTTTGCATTTCTTTATGACTCTCATCAAATCGATTTCTGGAATTCGTGGTACGTTGGGTGGTGTTAGCGGTGAAAACCTTACGCCCATTGATGTTGTCAAATATACCTCTGCCTATGGAAGCATGCTTTTGCAGCGCAAAAAAGGCAAAAAAGTGGTAGTAGGTAGGGATGCACGGATCAGTGGTCCAATGGTGCATGAATTGGTAGTTAATACACTCATTGCATTGGGAATGGATGTGCTAGATGCAGGTCTATGTACTACGCCAACAGTTGAAATGGCTGTGATAGAAGAAAAGGCCGCTGGTGGAATCATTTTAACAGCAAGCCACAACCCAAAGCAGTGGAATGCCTTAAAGTTGTTAAACTACAAAGGGGAATTTATCAGCGCACAAGACGGTGAAACGGTTTTGCAATTGGCAGAATCTGCCGAAATTTCTTTCGCAACAGTAGATCATTTGGGTACACGTACGCACAGGGATTATTTGCCGATGCATATCAAAAAAATCTTAGCTTTGGAATTGGTAAAGCCAGAATTGATAGCAGCTCAAAAATATAAAATTGCGATTGATGCCGTAAATAGTGTAGGTGGAATCGCTGTTCCAGCCTTGCTTAAGGCCTTGGGCGTTGAAGAAGTTATCGAAATCAATTGCGAGCCAACTGGACATTTTGCACACAATCCAGAGCCACTGCCAGAATATATGGGTCAGATTGCCTCTGAGGTTAAATCGTCAAAATGTGATTTGGGTATTGTGGTAGATCCTGACGTGGATCGTTTGGCATTGATTTGCGACGATGCTGAAATGTTTGGCGAAGAATATACTTTGGTGGCGGTTGCAGATTATTATTTGCGTCATACCCCAGGTCCAACAGTGAGCAATTTAAGTAGCACGCGTGCATTGCGCGATATTACTGAAAAAGCAGGTCAGAGATATGAAGCGAGTGCAGTGGGTGAGGTGAATGTGGTCGAGAAAATGAAAGAAATCGGCGCTGTGATTGGTGGAGAAGGAAATGGCGGTATCATTGTGCCGGAATTGCATTATGGAAGAGATGCCTTGGCTGGGATTGCGTTGATATTGAGTTATTTGGCAGAAACAGGACTCAGCGCATCAGCGCTCAGGTCCACCTATCCCAATTATCGCATGTCGAAAAATAAGGCGGAATTGCAAGCCGGAACCGACGTAGATGGAATTTTGGAAAAAATCCAAAAGAAATATAAGAAGCAACCAATGAATACGATTGATGGGGTTAAAATAGAATTCGACAATGATTGGGTGCATTTGCGAAAGAGCAACACCGAGCCCATCATTCGGATTTATGCCGAAAGTGATAGTATTAACACTGCAGAAAATCTTACACGTAAGATTTTGCAAGATATTGGTGATATATTGAACTAAATTTGCGCCCCAATGGCAATGCAATGTGGTATCGTGGGTCTTCCAAATGTTGGGAAATCAACACTTTTTAATGCGGTTTCAAGCGCAAAAGCGCAATCTGCAAATTTTCCTTTCTGTACAATTGAACCCAACGTAGGTACAATCACAGTTCCCGATATTCGGATGAACAAATTGGCTGCTTTGGTGAATCCGTTGAGCTTGGTCCCCACAAATATTGAGATTGTGGATATCGCAGGGTTGGTGAAAGGTGCGAGTAAGGGCGACGGTTTGGGCAATCAGTTTTTGGGAAATATTAGGAATACCAATGCCATTTTACATGTATTGCGATGCTTTGATGATGACAATATCATCCACGTAGATGGTTCTGTGAATCCTGTGCGCGACAAAGAAATCATTGATACGGAGTTGCAATTGAAGGATTTGGAATCGCTCGAAAAGAATATTTCAAAGGTTTTCAAGCAAGCCAAAACAGGTGATAAAGATGCCTCTAAGATATTGGAGGTTTGTGAAGCATTTCAAGCTCATTTATTGAAGGGCCAAAATGCAAGAACCCTAGACATTGAGCCAGAAAAAAGAATGTTTATTAAGGATTTGAATTTGCTAACCGACAAACCCGTTTTGTACGTATGCAATGTGGATCCAGATAGTGTGAATCATGGAAATGCCTACGTTGAAGCAGTGAAAACTGCCATCGCCGGTGAGAATGCGGGTTTGATTTTGATTTCAGCAGCCATTGAAGCAGAAATTGCGGATTTGGAGAGTTTCGAGGATCGGCAAATGTTTCTCCTAGAAATGGGATTGGAAAAGAGTGGGGTAGAAAAGCTCATTCATGCCGCTTATAAGTTGTTGAACTACATTACCTACTTTACCGTGGGAGTGAAAGAAGTTCGCGCTTGGACTATCACCGAAGGGACTAAAGGCCCAGGTGCAGCCGGTGAAATCCACTCTGATTTTGAAAAAGGATTTATCCGCGCGGAGGTTATCGCCTATGAAGATTATATTCATTATGGCTCTGAATCTGCTTGTAGAGAAGTAGGGAAATTGCGGGTAGAAGGCAAGGAATATGTTGTGAAAGATGGAGATTGTATGCACTTCCGCTTTAATGTGTAATTAGAAATCTGCGGGATTGCTGATTTTGTTGTCGCTCACAAATAGTGGCACTTCTCCGTATTTTACTTTGTACAATTTTTTGATGTACGACCAACAATGCGATTGGAAATCGCCTACACGGTCGCGAATTTTTTGTGATCCAAGCGGTTTTCCACCCCGCGCAACTTCACTAAAAGATCTTCTCACCGGCTCAATGATTTGCTCACTTAATAGGTCGGCAAAATAATTGCCCGCCTTGGTGCATCGTTCTATTAACAACTGGGTCAGATCTTCCTGGGCTTGTGCCTGTTCTTCCGCACTGGGCAGTCTCTCTAAGCTCTCCCAATGGGCTTCATGCTCATGGAAAATTTTGGCGATAGAGCGTTGGAATTTCTGTGCCGTAGCGTCCATCTCTTGAAACTGCAAACGGATGGGTGACAATTCCGCAAATTTCGTGGTGATCTTCGCGCTTTTTTCTTTGGAAATCGCAATCATCATCCCATTGAATTCGTAATGGAGCTGTCTTACACCATAGACTTCCATCAACTGTTGTTTGTGGTAGGACTGTCGTTTTTCCTCTAAAATTTCAAATAGGTCGCGTGTTTTAGCTTGGGATTCGTGAAATTCTAAAATCCGCTGATCTGTCATGATATTCTGCGCCCGAATGGCTGTCAACAAGACCATAGAATCGAGATTGGTACATCTACTCAGCGCAACGTAGACTTGCCCTGGCGCAAAGCTTTTTCCCGCATCGATCATCGCTTTTTCGAAGGTAAGACCTTGGCTTTTGTGTACAGTGATGGCCCATGCCAAGCGCACTGGGAACTGCTCAAAACTGCCGACTTCTTCCTGTTCAACAGTTTCAACGGTGGGATTGTAGTTGTAGCGCAGGTTTTTCCATGTTTCTCTTTCAATTTCCATGGCTGGCTTGCCATCGTTGCACTGGATAAAAATGGTATTGCCACCAATATGAGTTACGGTACCAATTTTGCCATTGTAGTAGCGTTTTTCATAGGAAGTATCGTTTTTGACAAACATCACCTGAGCGCCTTCTTTGAGTCGTAAAATACCTTCGGTAGGAAAACTGCCTTCATTAAACTCGCCAGATACTTTGGCAACATATTGTTTTTCAGCGACATCCAATTTTGCCAATTCCTTTTCATTGATCCCTTCCGCCTGTTTATTGTGGGTGGTAAGTGTAATCCATCCCGGTTCTTTGGGTTGGAATTCTGGTTGGATTCTTTCGGCGAGGTTTTCGTAGTCCCAACTTTCCATTTGGTTGGAGCGAATTTGGTTCAACAGGTTGATGAACTGTCGATCGCTTTGTCTGTATATCGTTTTTAACTCAATGGTAATCAGCTCGAGGCTTGGGAAAACCTTTGATGAAAAGAAAAATTCTGTTGAATAGTAGTGATAAATCAAGCCTCGCTCGTGTTCCGTAACCACGGGGGGCAGCTGCAGTAAATCGCCAATCAACAGCAATTGAACCCCGCCAAAGGGTTTGGAACTATTTCTGGCAAATCGAAGTGCGGTGTCTATCGCATCAAATAAATCGGCCCGAACCATGGAGATTTCATCAATCACGAGCAATTCGAGCGCTTGAAATAGGTCGCGTTTTACTTTTGGATAATGAAAATGCTCCCGAATCATCACCGTGTTGTTGGCAATGTTGGGGTCAACCGGTTCGTTGGTGGGAACATAGGCTCGGGTGGGAAGCCCAAACATACTGTGAATTGTGCTTCCGCCGGCATTGATCGCAGCAACACCCGTGGGGGCCACTACAATGGTTTTTTTCAAGGTTTGGGACAGCAAGTATTTTAGGAAGGTTGTTTTTCCTGTTCCTGCTTTTCCCGTTAGAAAAATGTGCTGTTGGGTATCATTCACAAAGGAATATGCCAAGGCCGCCTCGGAGCTAGTATCGATCGAGAGGGGGTGTGTTGGGTTGATATTTCCTTTTTCAGTTGTCAATATTCGATGAGTGATTTTAATGTCAGTAGCAGGCGATTCCAAGGGAGGAAATGGTCCTCTAAGGTTTTGGCTAGGGGCACGGGCGTATCGAGGCTACCCAAACGTTGAACGGGTGCGTCGAGGTTTTGGAAGCAGTTTTCTGAAATCCAAGCGGCGATGTCTGATGCGATGCTTCCCGTAAGTGTATCTTCTGTGAGGACAAGAACTTTACCTGTGGCTTTCACTTGTTCGGCAACAGTTTCTTTATCCCACGGGATGAGTGTTCTGAGATCAATGACACGACCATTGAGTTTGTTTTCTTTGATGCAGTCTAAGGCTTTGTGGACACCCCATCCGTAGGTGATAATGCAAAAATCATTTCCGTGATCATGGACAGTGGCTTTTCCTTCTTCTACGAGGTAGGGGGCGGCGGCTACGCCGCCGCTCACCGATCGATACAATAACTTATGCTCAAAAAACAGCACAGGATTTGGATCTTCAATGGCGCGCATTAATAAACCCTTTGCATCGGCTGGCGTGCTAGGATAGTATATTTTTAGACCGGGGACATGATAAAACCACGCCTCGGTGCTTTGACTGTGAAAAGGACCGGCTTGCACGCCCGCGCCCGTTGGCATGCGAACAACCACATCGGCGGGCTGACCCCAACGGTAATGGCTTTTTGCCAAATTATTTACGATTTGGTTGTAACCGCAGGTGACAAAATCCGCAAATTGCATTTCAACGACCGCTTTTTGTTTGGCAATACTTAGTCCGTATCCCGCCCCCAAAATGGAACTCTCGGTGATGGGCGTATTTCGAACCCTGCCTTTACCAAATTTCTCAAGAAATCCGTCTGTGATTTTAAAAACGCCGCCATATTCAGCTACGTCCTGACCCATAATGACAAGATTATCATGTCGTTCCATGCTCTGCTCCAATCCTTCCTTAATCGCATCCACCAATCGCAGTTCTCGATCACTTTCTGGGGCGCTGTCTTGGCATTGGAAATCGACGGCAAATTCAAAAGGAGCATACATGTCGTTCATCTCTTCTGCCAAATCCGGTGTCACTTCCTCCTCAGCAAAGGTCGCTTCTAGACCCGTTTCGATATCTGCCAAAAACTCTTTTTTATACTGATCAATAATCGCATCAGTCAAAATACCCAATTCTTTTAAATAGGATTCGTAATTGCTCAATGGGTCTTTTTTGCCCCACTCTTCAAATAAGTGGGTGGGGACATATTTCACGCCACTGGCTTCTTCGTGGCCTCTCATTCTGAAGGTTAGTGCTTCAAAAATGATTGGACGCGGGTTGTTTCTCAATTCTTCCGCCCAATGCACGGCGGTATGATACACCTCTAATATATTGTTGCCGTCCACCTGCACGGTCTCCATGCCATACCCGATTCCCTTGTCGATGAATTGCTTACAGAGAAACTGCTCGTTCGATGGCGTACTTAACCCATAACCATTGTTTTCGATCAAAAAGATCACCGGCAATTGCCAAACGGCAGCCACGTTTAGTGCTTCGTGAAAATCCCCTTCGGAGGTGCCGCCATCGCCAGAAAATGCCACGGAGATTTTTTTGCGATGATTTAGAACGTGTGAAAGCGAAATTCCATTGGCCACACCCAACATCGCGCCCAAGTGAGAAATCATTCCAACGATGGAATATTCATTGGTACCAAAGTGGAAACTGCGTTCCCTGCCTTTGCTGAATCCAGATTTTTTGCCTTGCCACTGGGCGAACAGCTTGCCAAACGGAATGCCGCGCGAAGTGAAAACTCCAAGATTTCTGTGCAATGGCATGATGTATTCATCCGGGTCCAAAGCCATCGTAATGCCCACTGAAATCGCCTCTTGGCCAATGCCACTGAACCATTTACCCACCTTGCCCTGACGCAATAACACTAACATTCGATCTTCAATCAATCGCGGCTTCAATAAACCACGGTATAAACGCAGTAATTCGGCATCAGATAAATTCTTTCGATCGTACAGCATGCATTAATTGATAGTAAGTTCTATTTTTCAAATTTACATCGCAAAAGTGGCCTTAAATGCGGTCGGTCCATTACTGTGCTTATAAAACACAAAATTTTCCATTTTTCTTTGCAACCAATCGCAATTTGTGCGTCATAATTTTGAAGCTACTTGCTAAACAACAATGATATCATAGCCGGATGTATCAAAAAAGACAGACAGGCGCAGAAATCTCTCTATGAGAAATATGCTGCCAAAATGTTTGGATTTTGCTTGCGATACTCTAACAGCCGCGCTGATGCTCAGGATTTGTTACAAGATGGTTTCATTAAGGTCTTTGACAGCATTGCTACCCTGAATAACACTTCTCAATTGGAAGGTTGGATGACGCGTATTTTCGTCAACTTAGCCATGTCGAGATTCAGAAAATCTGCACACGGCCCCGTAATGGTGGAAGTGGTAGATATTTTGGATGATACTTCCGGTGAAACCACAACAGTGGATGAGCCCATGGAAGTCAATGAAGTGCTCGCCTGTTTGATGGAGCTCCCTGAGAAATATCGCATCGTGATTAACATGTATGCAATTGATAAACTCTCCCACCAAGAAATTTCTGAAGTGTTGGGAACCAGCGTATCAAACAGTAAGAGCCTTTTGTATAGGGCCCGCGTAATGCTCAAAGATTTAGTTGAAAAACAAAGAAACAAGGACACTGGAAAACAGTAACAAACATATCGACAATTGGTTAAGCCAGCAGTTTGAGGATTTTACCCCGAATCCCGAACCTGCGTTGTGGCAGTCGATAGATGCTTACCTTGACCGCAGAGAACGCCGGCAGAAATTCATATGGTATTGGCTGGTTGCTGGCGTTCTGTTATTGGTGGTTGCGGGAGCTATGTTTCAATGGAATCAGATATCCAATAGTTCTGTTGCATCGCCTAAAACGGTTGCACAATCAAACGCATCAAACGCTGCTCCTGAGAAGAACTCTCCTGAATCGTTGAAGTCTAAATCTAATTACCCAAATCCTTCTTTCAAGTCAGTGAATGCTCCGGATCCGATTCAAGCGCCTGAACTCGCTGCGCCAAGTCCTGTCCAGTTCGTTATTGATAATACTGCCGATTTCGTGCCTGCAATCATAGATTTAGATCCATTTGGTATCGAATCAATGGAAATTGAAGGCGCTGCGAATCTTAATTCTGTGGCTCCGATTGCTGCCGATCAGTTGGCATGGTCCATTACTAAGAAATCCGAAAAATTGTTGGGTCGTTGGATGATTGAGGCTGGGGTAGATGCAAACCAAACTGGTTTGATGTATCGAAGCACTGCGGACTTATCAAAATACGTGCACAAGAATTATTTCAATCACATGAAAGACGGCGAATTTGCTTTGAGTGCAGGTCGATTCAATCTTTCGAGTGTATACCAAATCACAAAGAACCACGCCGTTAAATTGGGTGTTGCCTATGCTGAAAATCGCACGCAGCAGCGGTTCGACTTTAGAGATAGTATGCCTGCTACCGTTGTGCCGGGCAATAATCCTGATGCCTTGGGTTACTATCCGATATTTGGGTATTTGGGCTTGGGTCCGCAAGTGAAATTCAATTCTCAAACTACTTATTCGATGATTTCTGTGCCTTTTGGCTATGTGGGTTATTTCCCGTTATCAAAACAATATTCAATTACACCTGAGGTTTTGTTACAAGCCAACAAGTTGTCGGTATCAACAGGTGCACAAACTTTGGATTATCAAACATTATTACAAACAACACAGCAGGCTTCCAATTTTAGAAAATTGATTTGGGGAGCTCGTGTAGCGGTAGGAGTTGAAAAACGCCTCAATTATAGTCATGCCATTGGATTGCGATTCAATGCTCAGTCTATGTTAACCCCAATGTATATCCCGAATGCTGCCTTGCAGCCAAGGGGTTGGTCGTTGGGATTGTCTGCACATTATTCTTGGAGAATTCAATAAAGTGAAGAAAAAGTGTTTTATATGGTATAAATTGCATGGAATGAGAGTTCAGTCTTTGATGACAGTGCTATGCATCCTGTGTGTTTCCGCACAGGCGCAGGTGTTACAGCCGTTGGGATCTGGTTTGCCAGCCCAGGTTGTGGCATCTTATGCCGCGGGAAATGAATACCTTGCACTATTCGAAGAAACCTCAACAGCAGAGATTAATGATTTTACGATGGCTCGCTGGAATGGTGTTAGCTGGAGCTACTATCCAGGGTTAACAACCCCATCACCAGTAAAAACCGTAAAAGGAACTTATAATTTCCATTCAATCGCTTTGTATCACGATACGATGTATGCTGCGGCTTATATGGCCAATGCAGAACGCGATGCCGATGTCCCAGTAAGTCATTTGTATAAGTGGGATGGCCTCAAATGGGTGGCTGAAATTGGCGTTGTGGATACGAGAAACAATGGAATTATCGCAATGACCGTTTTCGACGATAAGTTGATAGTTGCGGGGTTGTTCGATAATACAGTGAACGGAAATCCTGTTCAAAACATTGCTGCCTATAATGGCAAATCTTGGTCGTATTTGGGAAACAGTGGAACCGCGCAAGGTACAGATGGTGTGATTCGCACCTTGGCTGTAGTGGGCAATCGACTTTATATAGGTGGGGATTTTCAAACTTTTGCAGGTTCTAGCACAGGGAATATCGCTTACTATACAGCTGCCACTGGCGGTTGGGGTGGCGTAGGAAGTCCTTTCAAAGGCGAGGTATTAGAATTGGGAGTTTTCAATAATAAAATTGCAGCATTAGGAAAAAACGCATCGGGCAATAAACAGATTTCTATCTTCCAAGGTACTTGGGCGAGTCCAATTGGATTTGATTCATTTAGCATCAGTTCACCCACAACTTTAATGGGAGCTGGGACCGATCTTTTGATTGGTGGTTCATTTGTAAAAAATGGCAACGGAACATCACTCCTAGTTTACGATGGCGCTTCATTGAGATTCACAGGCAATCGCATCAATGGCTCCTTTAATTTAGGTCAGCGCGGCGATGGTGCTTTCATATGGGGCGATTTCACCGAACTCAATACCGATTTGCAATATTTCTCGAAAATCGAATCTGAATCCGGCAATTTATATGGGGATCTATTTTATGATGTCAATTCCAATTGCATAAAAGACGATGCTGAAATCGGACTATCGAAGCAATTGGTGAGAATGGTTAATAAAGTTTCAGGGACAGTCTATTTTGCTGTTACCGATTCTAGCGGACATTTTACAATGGCGATGCCTGCTGGAGATTATGACCTCTCAACCAATCCTGGAAAGCATTTATATGGTGTTTGCTTAGGTAACAACACGGCAAGAATTAGAAAAGGTGTTTATAGTTATGTGAGTTTGGGTTACTATCAGTTGCCATCCATTGTGGATGTTCAGTTGGGAATGAATGCAATGATTCCAGCGGGATCTATAGCAGGTGACGAAGTGAAAGTGATTGTGAAAATCGCAAATCACGGCGGTACCGCACTCACAAACGGAACGATTCATATTCATCATGGCTCGGATATTTCAGCATTTCAATCGGAGCCGATGCCAGACAATTACGCAAACAACGAAGCCATTTATTCCTTGAGCAATTTGCCGGCATTTGGTGAACAAATTATCGTAATTACTACCGCTATTCCTTTAACTGCTCAAAATTCAGATGATTTCAAATTCATGGTCAATTCAGGAACTGGATTAACCCAAAAAGACGCAGATACCAAGGACAATAACGATACTATGCATTTGAGTTTGAGCCGTAGAGGTGGGATGGTAACAGTGCAGAAAACAAATACCGAAGAGGGAACCGTAGATTATCGACAAAAACAGTGGGGGTATCGTGTAGACTTTAGAAACGTAAGTGGAACCCTAGTAAAGCGTGTCGTTATGGTGGACACATTGGACGCTAACTTGCCATTGTCCCGCTTGGTACTTACCTCGTTTTATCCAAACAAAGCAAATTATTGCATCGAACAGGGTAGAGTGTTGGTGGTAGATTTCCCTGAAGCAAATTTGAGTTCATTTGAAGCCAATCCAATAGGTAGTGTTGGATACGTGATGTATCGCGTTGAGACCTATCAAACATTGCCATTGAATACTGTGATCAATAACATCGCGATGGTGGATTACGATAGTAAATGGCAGGCTACTTCAAAGAATTGCGCAGTGACATTGGTTGACAAAACAGCATCGGTGAAAGTGATCAAGGGCAGCTTGAGTTTATATCCAAATCCTGCATTAAGTCAATTGAATGTTACAGGATTGGGGGCTTTCAGAAATAGCGATTGGCAATTGGTGTCGATGACCGGTGTTATGATGCTAAACGGCCAGGTAAATGCTGATACACTTTCGATTTTAGTAAAAGATCTTGCAGCGGGAATTTACACCTTGCGCATAGGAAATTCCACGGCATTGGTTCAAATCCAACACTAATTACTATAGTATTTTTTGGCGTAACGATATAGGTTGAATTGACCTCTATCCAATTCAGTGGCAATTTCTTCCTTCAATTGATTCAACGGAATACTTTTCATTTTTTGGCGCTGAATCAATCGAAAGGCACGTTCAGCAAATAGATTGCTGAGATTATGAATGTTATTTTGGGTTTCTAGATGGGCCGAAATCGCATCGCTCAAAGTTTGAATCCCTTTGCCGTCGGTTGCAACGGTATTAATTACGGGAATTTCCCAACCATTTTCAGTTGACTTGTAATGGGCTAGCTTTTTTAAATGATTGGCAAATGCTTCGGCGCCGTCTCTGTCGCTCTTGTTCACCACGAAAATGTCTGCGATCTCCATCACTCCACTTTTCATGGTCTGCACTTCGTCGCCACTTTCTGGAACGGTAACTACCAGTGTGGTATCGGCGATGCCAGCAATTTCAATTTCACTTTGACCAACACCCACGGTTTCTATGATGATTCTATCAAATTTGGCGTGTTTTAGGATATCGCAGACCTCAATGATACTGGCGCTAAGGCCACCCAGGGAACCACGGGCAGATAAGCTTCGAATAAACACTTTGGGGTCAAGGAATAAGCCCGGCATGCGCAAACGATCGCCCAATAGGGAGCCAAGATTAAATGGCGATGATGGGTCTATAGCTACAATTGCAGTTTTTAACCCCTGTGAACTCCAGTGCAATACCAATGCGTTCACCAAACTGCTTTTTCCGGCACCGGGAGGGCCAGTTACGCCAACGATCGGGCAGTTGCCTTCCAGTTGTTCAAGCAATTCCATCGATTGCGGATGTTGGTTCTCTACCCAGCTAATGGCTCTGGCAATGGCTCTTTCGTTGCCCTCGGCGATTAATGTTGGAGTAGGAATCATTGGCATGTTACGAAGATATTAAAATTGGCTGATACACCATTTATTTGTGTGTTCTTGCAAATGGAATTGCATTCAGAGGTGTAAATTGATTTTTTTGAAATTTTTCATATCCGGCCATGGCCACCATCGCCGCATTGTCTGTGCAATATTCAAAGGCGGGAATACAAACTTGCAGGCCTTTTTCGGAGCCTAAAGTATGAATGGCTTCTCTCAATTCACTATTGGCCGAAACCCCGCCACAAAGCCCAATACTCGCGGGTTGATATTGTTGTATGGCCTTGGTAAATCGTTTGATTAGGCTTAAGATAATTTGATGCTGATAGGATGCGCAAATATTTGCCAACTCATTGTTTATGAATTGATTGTCGTTCTTTAATTGATCTCTTAAAAAATACAACAAAGAAGTTTTTATTCCCGAAAAACTAAAGTCCAATCCTTGTGTTTGACTGTCGGGAAATTTGTATTTATTTGGATTGCCTTGCTTTGCATATTGGTCAATTAATGGTCCGCCGGGATATCCCAAATTAAGCAGTTTTGCCGCTTTGTCGAATGCTTCACCCGCCGCATCGTCTTGCGTGGTTCCTATAATTTGCATGTTGGCAATGCCATTGACCAAAATGATCTGCGTGTGTCCGCCACTTACCAAAAGGCAAAGCATGGGTAAATTGACTTGGTGATCGATAAAAAGTGCTGCCACATGGGCCTCTAGGTGGTTGACTCCGATCAAGGGGATGTTGTTGGCAATGCAAATGCCTTTGGCTACATTGGTTCCAACGAGTAGGGATCCCATGAGTCCGGGGCCTTGTGTGACGGCCACCGCGTTGACTTCATTGATGGAAATTCGGGCTTTTTCTAGGGCCAAATGAATCACTGGAATGATATTGCTTTGATGGGCACGGGAGGCCAATTCTGGGACCACTCCGCCGTATTGTTCGTGTATTTTTTGACCAGCCGTTACGTTGGCAAGGATTTTGCCATCGCAGAGTATCGACGCTGCGGTATCATCGCAACTGCTCTCGATGCCCAATATAATGGAGCGGGCGGGTTTTGGTGGATTCAGCGTGGACAAGGAATTTTATATTTGAGAGATTGAAAAATAGGCGTACAAAACTACGGAAGTTTTTGCTTCTGATGTTGCTGTCGTTCCTGCTACTTACAGGAGCCGCAATTGTTTTGTCGCGCAATCACATCGTTCAGAATTATTTCGCCCAACAACTCGCTCAGTACCTATCCAAAGAGTTAAACACCAAGGTTGAAATTGGCTATGTTGAAATCGATTTTTTGCGGAACATCCACGTTGAGCGACTAAGAATCTACGATCAGAGCAAAGATACTCTGATTGAAGCACGTCAAATAGAGGCCCGATTAACCAAGGTGGATTGGAAGTTGCATAGCATCGAACTATCGTCGGTTGTGGCCTATAAGCCCCGCGTGAAAAATGGGTATCACACAGAAGAAGGGCCCTTAAATATTGATTTTTTCTCCGATTATTTGAATCCGCCATCTGATCCGAACGACCATAGTGAGGGGTGGGATTTTGGTATCAACGACGCCAAGATTGTGGATGGGTACTATCAGTTTTTCAACATTCGTCAAACTTCTAACGATCCCTATTTCGATCCAGACAATTTGGTGCTCTCGAATATCGATGCGGAAATGGACTCGCTCACATTTGGACATCCTTGGTTTACGGTGAATATAAAGTCGATGGCGTTTAAAGAGCGAAGCGGTCTGAATATTATAAAAGGAAGTGCGCGGGTTGTGATTGATAAAAAGCAGATTTTGGCCAGCAATTTATTGTTGGAAACGCCATGTAGCATTCTGGGTGATCGTTTTGAAATGCGTTATAATTCGATGCGCGATTTCAGGGATATTTTCCACAAGGTTACTTTTGATATTCGTTTGAGTAAATCCAAATTTTGTTTGGAGGAATTGTTGGCGTTTCACCCGTGGTTTAAAGATCGGAATTTGCCGTTGTTTGTGAATGCACATGCCTTAGGGCCATTGGATGCGTTGGTGCTGAAGAAATTCACTTTTGAATCGTTAACAGATCAAACCCAGTTGAAGGGTAGTGGCATTTTGACGAGTTTGCAGGATTTGGATAATTTTGAATATCGCCTGGAATTGGATGATTCGCGGTTGGCTTTGGCTGATTTACAAGATGTGGTTTACGAGCTCGACTCGATTGATTTTGTCAAAAAGTTTGAAGCCCTTGACATCGGTGCTACAATTACGGGAGGGCTAACTTCCTTTGGTTTTGATGGCGATTTGGATGCTGGACCCGGCCATTTCTCTGGTCATTTGGCATTGGATTTTCCTGAGAGTATCGATTCGATGTCTTACGATGTTGAAGGCAAATTGGGTCAGTGGGATTTGGGCATGTTTGCGGGCAATGGGTTGGATGCGTTTGTGAATGATGCAAATATTCTGATTACCGGCGAAGGGCTCACAGCGGATTTGTTAAACACGGAAGCGGATATTCATTTGATCGATTATACGGTGTTCGGTAGGCATCTCACCGATATTCAATTAACGGGCGAGTTTGATAAGAGTCAGTTTCACTTAAATGTTGAATCGGATGATGCGCGCTTCGCCTTTGTGGTAGATGCAACCGTTTTTGACTGGGATAAGAATTTGTCGATGGATGCCGATTTGTCTGCCAGCAATGTTGAATTTGAGAATATTGGATTGGATAAGATGCCCTTAATTTTATCTGGGTCGGCTTCATTAATTTATGGGGGCGGCGACGCTGAGAATACGAATGCAACAATTGAGGTGAGGCAACTTGTTGCCGATCATGGCACGGTTCGATATTTTTGCAATAGTCAGCAATTGATCCAATCGGCATCGAGAGGGATTCGATTCTCTGGTGATTGGTTAAACGGTAGTATCTCCGCAGGATTCGATCCCTCGGATGCCATGAATATTGGCGAGCATTTTTTATATACCTTGTTGCCCAATCGGTTTGACGCTCCAAAATTATTTGTCCCGGCGGATTTCAATTTTGATCTCCAATTGATTCAAACCGATTGGCTTTCATCTTTTGTTGACAAAACGCTGCAATCTGGTCCGATTAATTTGGTAGGCAATTTTGGTTCACAGCATCGTGATGTGGATGTCGTTCTGGGTCCCATGGATCTAACCTGGCAGGGAGCCGAATGGCATCGATTAAAGTTGGTTGTAAATTCTAATACTGATGGAGCGGCAACGCTTCTACTGAACGCCAAAGACTTGAATTATGGCGAGACGAAATACGATCGATTTGCGTTGGAAGGGAAATTGACGGATGGAATTTTGGATGTTGGATTTGATCTGCATGACATGCAAGATCGTTACAATGTAAATTTGGGTGCACTGTCCAATGTAAAATTGGATTCTCTGCCAACCAATATCAACGCGGCCAATTTTTATATCAACAAAGAACCATGGCAGTTGGATGAGGAAAGTCAATTGAGTTTGGTTCGTGGAAATAAGGTAAAGGTTAAAAATTTCATGGTTAACAATTCTGAACATTTTGTAGAATTGCATGGAGTGCTTTCAGAAATGTTAAGCGATACTTTTACGGTGGAAGTGGGGAATATCACACCTGAGTTGCTTTCACCGTTTTTCCCCAATGGAACATTTGATAGTTTGCAATTTCATTTGGGAGGTCGGGTAAGGGTTGCTGCTGCTCTCGGACAGGCGAAAATTGTAGGGGAGAGTTATTTGAACGATTTGGTGTATTTGGGTTATCGATACGGAAGTTTTGATCTCAAGGTGGGTCAGCGAACATTGGATAAAGTGCTGGATTTGGATTTGGTTTCCCGCCGAGGTGTATTGAAAAATACATCGTTTAGGGGGAAGTTTAAATTTGGTGGCGCTGAACCGAGTTTAGACGCAGATTTATACATCCCAGAAGGGACAACCTTTGGTATTTTGACTCCTTTTTTGTCTGGCATTGCAACAACGGAATCGGGGACAATTGGTGGGAATGTGAGAATTGAAGGTCCGATGAAGGATCTGATTATGCAGGGGGATCTAAAGGCGAGGGATGTGACCATGGGGGTTGATTATTTAGGAACAAAATATCGTTTCGACGAAGCGGATTTTTTGGTAAAATCGAATGGGATTTTTACCCGCTATCCGATACAAGTTTTTGGCAAATTGAAGAAAGGGAAGGCGAAGGCAACTTTTGCATTTACGCACAATCACTTCAAGGATTTGGCGTTGGACTTGAATGTGTATGATGCTCAAAAAATTAGAATTATAGAGACTACGGAAGCGGATAATGATTTATTTTATGGTACAGCTTGGGGTAATGGAAGTTGCCGAATATGGGGTCCATTGGATAAAATCAATATCAAGATGGATATGACGCCCACCGAGAACAGTAAGTTGAGTATTCTTTACCCCACACTCAATACAAATACAGTGGCGGGAAATATCATTTTCAGGAATCATTTTGGCAAGGTGGTGGGAAATTCTAAGGCGAAAAAATCTTCTTCGGGTTTGGGGAATATTGATTTGATGATTCGGGCTACGCCAGATTTGGAAACGGAATTTCTAATTGATAAGCGTTTGGGGGATATGATCAAAGGCCGGGGAACAGGCGATATCAGGATTTTGTATGATGAAAACGAGCGATTCTTTTTAAATGGTCAGTATACGATAAAATCCGGATTGTATGTGTTCTCGTTGCCGGGGATTAACTTGTTGACAAAGAAAATTACGCTCACAGAAGGTGGTAAAATCACCTGGGTTGGAGATCCTTACGATGCAAATCTTGCCTTGTCGGGTAAAATCGAAAAGAGAATTTCTCCTGCACAGTTGATGGTGGGAAGTGGCAATGCTTCGGGCACCAATTATCCTCCCACGTTGATTGTAAGTGTTTTGAATATCAATGGTAGTTTGATGAAGCCCCAGATTGGATTTGATTTACAAGCCCCAGAATTGGCGGTGAGTGCGGGAAGCAATAGCGATGTAAATGCGGTTATTCAAAGAATTAGGCAAGACAAAGACGAAACCATGCGTCAGGCCATCGCATTGTTGATTTTTGGCAACTTTTTACCCCCTTCATTTTCCAGTGGTAATCCAACCAGTGGCAACGTTGTGAGTGGTGTAGGGGTAGCGGGGAACAGCGTATCGAATATCGCATCTTCGGTAGTGAATGATATCTTTCAGAAGTATGGCATCAAAACAAAGATTCAAGTAAATATCGACGATGTGAGAAGGAATAGTGGGACAAGCAATACTCAGGTGTTTGTGAATAGCGAATGGAATTTGAGCGATCGTTTAAAGCTTAATTTGAATTACGATCCTACGGTGGCAGTACTGGTTAGCAGTATTGCAGTGCCGTTAAATTTCAATCTCGAATATTCCACCCGTAACGAGAATTGGAGATTAAAAATGTTCTCTCGCAGTAATAATTTATTACTGCAGCAAAGTGGTTCAATTACCAATGGTGTGTCCGGAAATACTTTGGGTGGGGGTGCTTTGTATCGTCGTGAATTTGAGACTTTCCGACGAAAGACAAGGCCAATCACAAACACCACCGAGGAGAAACCTGTTGAATAATCTATTTTTGAAAAAGCAATTGTGAATCTCAAGATTTTTTTCAGTGAAACTGTTCGGGTCTCGGTCTCCGCAATTAGGCAAAATAAGCTGCGAAGTGTTTTGTCTGTTTTGGGTATTACGATTGGGATTTACTGCATCATCGCTGTTTATGCTTTGGTGCATTCGCTTGAAACCAACATCAACAATCAATTTACAAAATACGGAACTCAGGTTTTATTTGTTCAAAAATGGCCATGGGATGAATTTGGTGGCAATTATCCCTGGTGGAAGTATTTGAGTCGGCCCGTTTCCTCCCCCGAAGAAGCCTTATTTTTAGAGTCGAAATTATCGAAGAATCACGTGGAGAGTGTGGGTTTTAGTTTCGGACGAACAGAGAAGTTGGCTGCGGACGGGGTAACCCTAGAGGGCGTTTACGTAGGTTGTGTTTCGCATCAATTTTTAGACATTCAGCACATTGCAGCCGAATATGGACGGACCTTTACTTTGGAAGAAAGTAGGGGTGGAAGGCCTGTGGTGATTTTGGGGAATACTATAGCTTTGCAGCTTTTTGGACGTGCGAATGCAATTGGGAATGCCGTTCGGGTAGGAAATCGAGTTTGTAGGGTAGTTGGGGTTTGTGCGGCAGAGGGGGCAAGTATCATCGATAATTCCAACGACGATCGGGTTTTTATCCCGCTAAAAATGGGGATGGGAATGTATTC
>NSIB01000031.1 GCA_002737625.1 Flavobacteriales bacterium
GTTAACTCCTGAACTCACATACGCATTGGCCGACACAGTGGTTCGATTCAAATTGTAATTGCCGTTTTTATCCAGAATAAAATACTTAAACGCCTTTCGATTGTTGCTCAAATCGGTTATTAAGGCGTGCGCCATCGGTTCATCAAGTCCGGAAACATTGGCCAGCACAACCACATCATTCAGCAATCCGATGCGAATTTTCTTGTATTTCATCGTAAACGATGGCAAGTAGGCGATGGCACCCACACCGGCGAATTTTCGTTTTCGATTGAAGTCTTCGACTAAAAAAGAGGAATCAAATCTGGGATTCCCGTTGATGGTTTGATATTGAACAGGGACTTTATTGAATGCCACACGATACGCCGAATACGGCAACTTGAGATTTACGTAATTGTTATTGACATTTCCCCAAATACCAACAATATTGACATGCCATTGGTAAGGAGTGTAAGCGGTGAGCGATGGGTTTATTTTGGCGGCATGGACCCCCGCGTATTTCCCCACGGCGATGGGTGCAAAGTTTTGGGCTTTGATTCCCAAACACAAGCACATTGATATCAGCCAACAAAGTATTCGCATACTCTTTACAACGCACAAAGTTACTCCCATGTTGCCTCGTTTGCTGTAAATAATTGACTATATTGTTGGCAATAAATTGTCATTATTTTTATCAAAATAAGATTACTTGCTACATGATTTTCCACTTCCACTCCCACTTCAGTATGCGTTACGGTTTAATTTCGCCGGAAGAGATTGTGCAACGCTGTGAATCCGAGGCCATTTCTATGGGATTTCGTGTACCGGTATTACTGGCCGACATCAACACGGTAACGGGGGTGAGTAATTTTTTAAGGGCTGCCAGAGACACAAAACACATTATGCCTTTGGTGGGGGTTGACATTCGCAATGGGGATGAACCGCTATATATTCTAATAAGCACATCGCAGAGCAGCTTCGCCGAAATCAACGCATTTCTATCGGACCACCTCATGAACCACAAGCCCTTCCCCTCCACTCCGCCCACGTTTTTGTCGGTCAAGGTAGTTTATGCCTACAAAAAAGAAGGACCTGGTGACGCGATTGCGATTCACGCGGAGGTGCTACCTCAATTGCGACTGGCGAAGAATCGGAATTTTTCCTTGCCGATGATTGCTTGGCACACGGTAACATTTCGGGACGAGATTGATTTTGAGACGCACAAATTATTGCGGTGCATTGATCACAATTGTTTGGTAACGAAGTTGCCCATTTCTGCCACGGCTGCGCCGTGGCAGAAATGGGCGCCCCTGCGGCAAATTTTTTCAAAATTTGCCGCAACCCCTTCCCTCATCTCCCAGGCGCAGGCCTTCTGCGAAGGCTGCGCCTGGGATCTCCAATGGAATACCCCACAAAATAAAAAAACCTTCTCCGGAAACCTAAACCAAGACTTCCGAATGCTGAGAGAACTTGCCACCCAAGGCCTCCACTATCGATACCCTAACTATACCTTCCAAACCACACAACGACTGGAAAAGGAAATGCAAATGATCTACGAACTCGGATTTACCCCCTACTTCCTCATCAATTGGGACATCTGCAGATTCGCCCGTGAAAACAACTACTTCTATGTCGGCCGTGGCTCAGGCGCTAACTCCGTGGTTGCCTACTGCCTCAGAATTACGGATGTGGATCCCATACACCTCGACCTCTACTTCGAGCGATTTATCAACCCGCATCGGAGCAGTCCGCCCGACTTCGACCTCGACTTCTCTTGGCAAGATCGAGACCATGTAACCGCATACATCCTAAACAAATACAAAGACCATGGCGCCGCACTCCTAGCCACCTATAGCACCTTTCAAAGCAATGCCGTAATCCGAGAACTCGGCAAAGTATTTGGCCTCCCCAAAGCAGAAATCGATGCGCTACTCAACAAACACTCCACCGAAAAAAACGCAGCCCTCCTCAAACACGCCCACCGCATCCACAACCTCCCCAACCACCTCAGCATCCACGTTGGCGGCATTCTCATTCCCGAAATACATATACACCACTATAGCGCCACTTTCCTTCCACCCAAAGGATTCCCCGTAGTCCAATTCAGTATGCTCGAAGCCGAAGACCTCGGCATCGCCAAGTTCGACATCCTCTCCCAACGCGGTTTAGGCCACATCAAAGACGCCATTATCTACGTGAAAGAAAACCGCGGAATCGACATCGATATCCACCAAATTCAAGCATTCAAAGACGATCCCATTATCCGGAGATTGATCGAAAGCGGACATACCACGGGCTGCTTTTATGTTGAAAGTCCTGCCATGCGTCAATTGCTTAGAAAACTCAAATGCAACGACTACCTCACCTTGGTCGCTGCCAGCAGCGTCATCCGCCCGGGCGTAGCCCGGAGCGGGATGATGCGCACGTTCATTGAACGACATATACAGCCCGAAAAACGGAAAGACGCCCACCCCGTCCTGTGGGACCTGATGCCCGAAACCTATGGCATCATGGTCTACCAAGAAGACGTAATCAAAGTCGCCCACCACTTCGCCGGCCTAGGTCTGGGAGAAAGCGACGTCCTACGTCGTGGCATGAGCGGAAAATTCCGCAGCAGAGAAGAGTTTCAAAAAGTGCAAGATAAATTCTTCGACTCGGCCGCACAAAAAGGACATAAACCCGAACTCATCGCCGAAGTATGGCATCAAATAGAAAGTTTCGCCGGCTATAGCTTCGCCAAAGGACATAGCGCCAGTTACGCCGTAGAAAGTTACCAAAGCCTCTACCTCAAAGCCTATTACCCCCTGGAATTTTACACCGCCGTAATCAACAATTTTGGAGGCTTCTATCGAACAGAGTTCTACGTACATGCGGCAAGAAAAAGTGGGGCTAACATCCAAGCGCCATGCATCAATCACAGCGAAGCCCTTACCCGAATCCAAGACAAAACCCTTTGGCTGGGATTTGGATTGATCGATAGCCTGGAGCAGAATTGTATCCACCGCATACTACAATCTCGCAACACCGATGGTCCATTTGCCAATCTAAGCGAATTCAAACAACGCGTTGAACCCGGCCTAGAACAACTCAAAACCCTGATCCAAATTGGCGCCTGTAGATGCTGGGAAAAAAGCAGAAAAGCACTCATGTGGGAAGCCCATGCCCACTATGGAAACAACAAAAAACCCGTCGTCCAAACCCAAAAACTATTCCTAGAAGCACCCAAAGAATACCAACTGCCAAGCCTAGAAGATTCTTGGCTAGAAATTGTACATGACGAAAGAAATATTCTCGGATTTTCTCTCTGCAACCCTTTCCATTTGATGCAAGGCGCCCCCTTTCCGCACGATGAAACCCTGCCCCACTTATCCAAAATCAGAGGAAAACACTTCGCTCAGATGATACAAAAACGGGTTGTAATGGAAGGCTACCTCGTCACCGTGAAACCCACCAGAACCGTAGGCGGCAAAGAGATGAATTTTGGCACCTGGCTAGATGCAGAAGGAAATTACTTTGATAGCATCCACTTCCCTCCAACCGTACAAGCCTATCCCTTTCATGGAAGAGGCATCTACAGACTTTGGGGACAAATTACCGAAGACTTTGGCGTTTTCAATATCGAAATCAGCCGAATGGAAAAAATCCCATATCAAACCGATCCGCGCTACGCAGAAGAAACAAAATGACTAAAAGACCCTAGGGCAGAAAATTAGTGGTGATGACCGCCTTCGCCATGAACATGGCCGTGCTCCAATTCTTCCTCTGTAGCTAAACGAACAGAAAGAATTTCACCCTTAAAATGCAAATCCTCACCCGCCAACGGATGATTCAAATCTACCTTTACTGTATCCTCACCGATCTCAACAACCCGGCCATCCAAAGGATTGCCTTCTGAGTCCTGCAACGGCAACACAGCATCAATCTCCAAAATATCTTCAGGAATATCCTCCCCTTCAAAAATCGTTTTTGGCAAATCAACAACCAACGTAGGATCGAAAATACCGTAACCTACAGCAGCCTCAACACCAAAATCAAAAGTATCGCCCACTTTTAAGCCATTCAATTGATCATCAAATGCCTCAATGGTCTGGCCAATGCCATGAATAAACAACAACGGGGAATCCACTTCAGCAAAGTCAACAACTTCGCCATCGGCAACAGTAAGAGTGTAAGCAATGCCTACAACGTGATTGGGGGAAATGGCCAAAGTCGACATAATTTTTAATTGATGCCGCAAGTAACCACAAATCACTGGGAGCAAAAAATTTCACCCAAAAGATTCATTAAATTGTGAATAACTCTTGGCCAATTCATTGGGCTGCACGCATCAACCCATCGTAATTTGGTCGTTGCGTTTCATTCTATGCAAATCCACGAAATTCAAGCCAAAATCTTGGCGCTCACCGCCGAACTCAAAGACCACAATTACCGGTACTATGTATTGGCTGAGCCGTTGATTTCAGACCAGCAATTCGATCTAAAACTCAAAGAACTAGAAGCACTAGAAAAAGAACACCCAACCCTTGCACTGGCAGACAGCCCCACACGAATTGTCGGCGGCGGACTCATAGAAGATTTCAAAACCGTCCCACACAAACGCCGTATGATGTCGTTGGGCAACACCTACTCCGAAGAAGAACTCAGGGAATTTGATGAGCGCGTTAAGAAATCTCTCGGCTTGGACAACGTTGAATACGTTTGCGAACTCAAAATCGATGGGCTGGCCATTTCCCTATTTTATGAAAACGGACAATTGGTGCAAGCCGTAACGCGAGGCGATGGATTTCAAGGCGATGACGTGACCGAAAACGCAAAAACCATCCGCAGTGTAAAAAAACAACTCCATGGCGATTTCCCTCAATCATTCGAAATACGAGGTGAAATCTTCATGCATCGAAAAGGATTCGAAAAACTCAATACCCTTCGCAGAAGTCAAGGCGAAGCCGAATACGCAAACCCTAGAAACGTAGCCTCTGGATCACTCAAAATCAAGGACCCCAATGAAGTCGCAAAGCGGCCGCTCGACATCACCCTGTACCATTACCTGTCCGATACAAATCCTTTTCAAACCCATAGCGAATCACTTCAACAAGCACATCAATGGGGACTAAAAACGGCAGAACACGGCAAAACGTGCCATAGCATCGAGGAGGTTTTTACCTATTTAACACATTGGAATGAAGCACGACATCAATTGGGTTATGATACCGATGGCGTGGTAATCAAAGTGAATTCATTTCGATACCAAGAAGAATTGGGCTTCACCGCCAAAGTGCCTCGCTGGGCCATCGCCTTTAAATTCCAAACAGAAACCGCTAGTTCAACCCTGTTGGGAATCACTTATCAGGTAGGACGAACCGGAGCCATTACCCCCGTTGCCGAACTTCAACCCGTTCAACTCCTTGGAACCACTGTTAAACGAGCCAGCTTGCACAATGCAAACGAAATTGAACGACTCGATGTGCGTGTGGGCGATGCGATTTTCGTAGAAAAAGGGGGCGAAATCATCCCCAAAATTGTAGGGGTAGACTTTTCGCGAAGATCCGAACAATCCCAACCTCACTTCTATATCACCCATTGCCCTGAATGCAACACAGAGCTGGTTCGCAAAGAAGGAGAAGCACACCATTACTGTCCAAACGCAGATGAATGCCCTCCCCAAGCCATCGGAAAGATCGAACATTTCGTAGGCCGTAAAGCAATGGACATTCAAAGCATCGGCAGTGAGATGGCCGAAACATTGTATACCGCTGGTTTGGTAAGAGACCTGGCGGACTTGTACGATTTAACCTTTGAACAAGTATTGGCATTGGATCGAGTGGGTGAAAAAACCGCCAACAATTTGATTGACGGAATTGAACTGAGCAAATCGCAGCCATTTGAGCGCGTATTGTTTGGATTAGGCATTCGATATGTGGGTGAAACTGTAGCCAAAAAACTGGCTTCCGCGATGGGAAACATCGATAATCTCATGAATGCTGCGGAAGAGGCGCTAATCCTAGTTGACGAAATCGGGGAACGCATCGCAGAATCCGTGGTTCAGTATTTCACCGATCCAAAACACCGAGATGGCATAGAGCGAATGAAGTCAGCCGGATTACAATTCACAGCCGCCGAAAAGGTGAGCCTTGGAAGCAACCTCGAAGGCAAAACGATGGTAATTTCAGGGGTATTCGCAAAACACAGTCGCGATGAAATCAAATTGATGATCGAAGCCCACGGCGGAAAAGTTGGCAGTGGCGTAACTGGGAAAACAGATTATTTGATTGCTGGCGACGGTATCGGCCCATCAAAATTGGAGAAGGCAACGCAACTCGGGGTTCAAATCATCGATGAAGACACTTTCCTGGATTTAATATCAAACCAATAGCAACAAAGACATGAGCAATAAAGACGGATTGGTATCAAAAGTGATCGCAAAATTGCATCAGCACAAGGCCAAAGAATTTGGCAAATTAAAATATGCGCCCAATTTCAACAAAGCCAGCCGTTTTATTTTGGTATGGGATAGCAGTTGTTCGCCGGCCGAAACAAAAGCCATCAAAGAATACATCGAATATTTAAAAAATGCGGGGAAACAGGTCATTCGCATTGTCTATTTCAATGTAAAAACCAAAGACGAAACCCCATTGGTGCCGGAAGTCAATACGTATCACGTAGGCAAATGGGACTTTGATCGCACCGGATTCCCCAAAGCAGAAGACCTCAAAAATGTTTTATTGCAGGATACCGATTTTTTCATCTCGCTTGACCTACTTGGGAATTGGCAATTCTTGGGCATGGCATCGGTTTGTAAAGCCGCTTGTAAAGTAGGCCCATACAATGCGAAGCACTTAGGAAACTACGACGTATTGGTCAAACCTACAGAGAAGCACGGCATGAATCAGTACCTTTGTGATTTGAAAGAACACTTGAATAAATTGGCATGAAAGCACTCATTGGAACAGGCACCGCATTAATCACTCCATTTAACGGAGATCACAGCATTGATTTTGATGCTTTAAGTAGAATCATCGAACAACAAATTGCCGGAGGAACCAACTATTTTGTTATGTTGGGCACTACCGGCGAAAGTGCGACATTATCAAACCAAGAGAAGAACGCAGTTGTATCGCACATCAAAAAAGTAAACGCAGGACGATTGCCCCTTGTACTTGGTATTGGCGGGAACAATACGGCTGATGTGGTAGAACAATTAAAAAACCTCAATACCGAGGGATTAACTGCCATTTTAAGTGTATCTCCTTTCTATAACAAACCCAATCAACAAGGGATTATCCATCACTATACCGAGGTTGCAAACGCATCCCCCCTGCCTGTGATTTTATACAACGTTCCAGGTAGAACTGGTAGTAACATGACAGCGGAAACGCAATTGGAATTGGCAAAAAACACAAACATTGTCGCCACCAAAGAAGCCAGTGGAAACATGGAGCAGGTGATGACAATTCTAAAAAACAAACCAGCAGATTTTTTGGTAATTAGCGGAGACGATGCACTTACTTTCCCTATCCTCGCTTGCGGTGGTAGTGGTGTAATTTCTGTGATTAACCACATATTCCCAAAAACGTTCTCTGGCATGGTTAAATCTGCATTACAAGGCGATTTCAGCGCAGCAAAAGCGGGACATGAACGCGTTTTGGAATCCTCCATTGCAATCTTTGCCGATGGCAGCCCCGGCGGAATCAAAACGATGCTGAACGAAAAACAACTCTGCGGCACCGCAGTTCGCCCCCCTTTGTGGCAAGTAAACGCACAAGTAGATCAGAATTTAAGAAAATTGGCCCATATTGCCGATTAAAAACAGCATATATCCTTTTTGAACACCCAATACCACGAAAATGAATCCCAATTTAGATGCAAACGCAAACAACATGAGCAATTCCGACAAGGACATTGAAAAGGTTTTGCGTCCGGCCGATTTTGGCGATTTCACCGGCCAGCCTAAAATCATTGAGAACCTAAAGGTTTTCGTGGAAGCGGCTAAAATGCGTGGCGAAGCGTTGGACCACATTCTACTTCACGGCCCTCCAGGATTGGGAAAGACGACCTTAAGTTACATCGTTGCCAACGAAATGGGGAGCAGCATGAAAATCACTTCAGGACCTGTACTTGAAAAGCCGGGAGACCTAGCAGGATTGCTTACCAATCTTCAAGAAGGTGATGTATTATTCATTGATGAAATACACCGTTTGAGTCCTGTAGTAGAAGAATATTTGTATTCTGCCATGGAAGATTATCGGATCGACATCATGATAGATACTGGTCCAAATGCCAGAAGTGTTCAAATTGCTTTGCAACCTTTCACATTGGTTGGGGCAACCACGCGAAGTGGCTTATTGACATCACCCCTAAGGGCCCGCTTTGGAATTAATTGTCGTTTGGAATACTACGATGCAGCTACGCTAACAAATATTGTAGGAAGAAGCGCTCAAATTTTACAAACCCCCATTGTAGAGGAAGCGGCTTTTGAAATTGCCCGTAGAAGTCGTGGAACACCGCGTATCGCCAATGCATTATTGAGAAGAACACGTGATTTTGCCCAAATCAAAGGCGATGGAACAATTACTTTAGATATCGCCAAGTTTGCTTTGAAAGCATTGAATGTAGATGCGAATGGATTAGACGAGATGGACAATAAAATTTTGAGCACCATCATCGAGAAATTCAAAGGTGGACCGGTTGGACTGAATACAATTGCCACGGCGGTTGGTGAAGATGCTGGCACCATCGAAGAAGTGTATGAACCATTCTTGATCCAAGAAGGCTATTTGCAACGCACCGCACGCGGCCGAGAAACAACGGCACTGGCATTCCGACATCTAGGCAAACTGGATCCGAGATATCCTGGTGGTAATACGTTGTTGTAATGCCCCTATTTTTGTGGCAGTGCAAGACCCTAAAATTCAAAAAGAATTCATTTCGGCGTTGGCTGAAAAACATGGTTTTTTGGCTTGTGGTTTTGCGCGCTCTGAGAAATTGTCTCAGACAGAACCCAACTTGCAAGATTGGCTCAACAAAGGATATCATGGAAAGATGGAGTATATGGAGAATCATTTCCAGAAGCGACTCGACCCTTCCTTTTTGGTAGAAGGATCAAAGACTGTAATTTGCTTTGCCTACAACTACTTCCCAAAGCCACTGCAAACGGACATTACAGACGACGTCGTTAATCCCAATGCTGAAAGCAAGTTAGCCCAGAGCTCAACCTCCACAACCAAATCAACGCCCTCGAACAATTCATCAACTCCACAAATTGCAAAATATGCTTGGGGCGATGATTATCACCATGTAATCAAAGAGAAGTTGTTTGTTTTGATGGCGGAAATACAAAATCAAATCCCAAATTTTAACGGCAGGGCTTTTGTTGATAGTGCTCCGGTGATGGAACGGCAATGGGCCGAACGAGCGGGTCTGGGTTGGATTGGTAAAAACAGCCTCCTTCTGAGAAAGGGCGTGGGTAGTTTTTTCTTTTTGGCAGAAATCATTTGCAACCTGGAACTTGAGCCCGACCAACAACAAACCGACCACTGCGGAGAATGCACTGCTTGCATCGATGCTTGTCCAACACAGGCCATCGTCCAACCCCAAGTGATTGATTCAAATCTTTGCATTTCCTACCTCACCATTGAGGACAAAACCTGGCCTGAATCAAACAATATCGTCACTTCTAAATGGGCCTATGGTTGCGATATTTGCCAGGATGTCTGCCCTTGGAACAGATTCTCCCAACCCAATCAAGAACCTCGGTTTGAACCGCGAGAAATGATTACTTGGAATGCCTTGCAATGGAAAAACGAACTAGGTGAGCCGGCGCGAATCAAATCCCAAATCAAAAAATCAGCCATGCAACGCGCCGGCCTCAAAAAACTCATCGCACAAATTGATTTGACCCTCAAATACCGGCCAGAATAATACCCACTATTCGCCATGAAACACAGGCAACTCTATGGTAAATGTGGTTCCCTCACCCACCTTGGTCTGGTATGAAATCCGTCCACCCAACTGCTCAACAATCTTCTTAGAAATCGCCAATCCCAATCCCATACCCGAATTTTTCGTAGAAAAATTCGGAGAGAATATCTTCTCACGCAACGTTTCCGGAATTCCCTTCCCGTTGTCCTTGAACTCAACCACCACCAAATTACCCGCCAATTTCAAATTCGCGGCAATTTCACCCGTCCTACCCTCCGGAATCGACTGAATGGCATTTTTCAAAATATTAGTAAACACCCTGCCCAATTGCAATGGATCCGCTTGAACAAAAACCGTTTCGCGGGCATACTTCCAAGCAATAGGCATGTCACTTTCCTTGCCCAACAATAGCACCGCATCTGATACCACCTGCACCAAATTTACCCGCTCCAACTTGGGCTCAGGCATCTTCGCAAACGAGCTAAATTCTTCCGCCATCTGACTCAAAGAATCAATCTGACGAATCAACAATTCACTCGTTTTTTGAATTTTTTCCTTCAAATTATCATCGTTGCGTTCCAAGGAAAATTGCAAATGCTGTAACGACAATCGCATGGGTGTTAGTGGATTTTTTATCTCATGAGCCACCTGCTTTGCCATCTCTCGCCAAGCTCCTTGTCGTTCACTCTCTGCCAACAAAATCAAACTATTCTCCAATTCTACAATCATTTTGTTATACTCCTTCACTAGCAGTCCAATCTCGTCGTTTTTGTCCCAATCCAATGGCTGATTTCTCTCCCCAATTTTAATCGATGCCAACTGCTTTCGAATCAAATTTAATGGCAAGGCTATGCGCTGGGCAACCAAATAAGCGATCACAATCATGATGGCAAAAACCAAGGCAAACAAATTGATAATCGTGACCGCATACTCCGAAATATCACGATACAAATCCTTCCGATTCGAGAAATAAGGCAAATTTAAATACCCCTTCACCTTCAAATCCTTATTCAGCAATGCCGTATACGAAGAAATGTAATCCAAATCACCCAAACTCTCGTTGATCAACGAGGTAGACGACCCCAAATTGGCCATCTTGCGATACACCGAAGGATTCATCAAACGCCCGCGAACACTTTCCTCAATCAATCGATCATTGGTAGAAACCAACAACGTCCCATCCGCACGATACAAATTGATATCCGTATTGTAATACTCCGCCAAATCATACACCAAACCCGTTTGATACTTATCGTACACCGCATCGATATTCACCTTACTACTCAACTTCGATGCGATTTCGTTTGCCTTCTGCCTCAAACCGTCCTTTTGCGTCTCAGAATAATTCCGAACAAAATAATTGACCGTCACAAACAACACCACCAAAAATGTTGCAAACACCATCCAAGTAACGTACAACTGCAAACGATTGGCAATAAACAGTTCACCCTGATGTCCCAAAGGCATCCTACTTCTGAGTTTTTTTAACAGCTTTAACTTCTTACCCGTGATTTCACCCATTACAATGATTCGCTGCCTTAACCAAAGCAAAAAATAGTATAGCAACACTAACAATATACCTCCGAGACCCAATACGGTGAAACCCGTTATCGAACCAATAAAATCAACCTGACTCCGAGACAATACCACCGTATTGTTTAAGCCATCGTTGAGCACAAAATGACTTACGCCTTCGGCCAACAAGAAACCCTTGCCACCACCGTCATTGGCTGCCATTGAATCATTATACTTCCCATGCCAGCGATTATCCAACGGATAATCCACCGAACCATAGGAATAATTCAATCGATTGTTATTGTAAATGGCAAAACTGTATTGGTTGTCTGCATACAAAGGCTCCAACACATTGCGATTAAACACATCACTCAATCGGCCTTCCATAGACGACAATCGAGGGGATAAAATCACAAAGAATACCCCGTGATAACCCACTGCGGAGCTTACATCAAAACGACCTATAAAACTGCCCTTGAGTTTGTAATTATTAACCTTGACAAAATTGGTGGTTACCGGAACACAATCCTCGCCCTTAAACAACTGACTGATTGCCGGATAGTCATAGGAATTCTCTTGTCGGTACGATTTACCCAAAGAATTAAAATCCAAAAAATTGACCTCAAAATCGGCCAAATACGGACCAAAATACAACTCTCTTAATCGCTTTTCAAACTCCGCTTTGGTTTCATCGGTGCAGGTGTAATAATCCACGATGCCCTTATCCACCAACAGCATCGATTCCGTCTTTTTCAAACGTTCAGCGGTTTCGATATCGGTGCCTTGCAATAGATTTTCAGCCAAATACCGTCGTGTTCTTTTTTCTTTGATGGCAGATTCCTTTGCGAACAAACTACTGATTAAAATTCCCGCAAAAACCACACGAAGCACCACCCGCAACCAATCTTTGCGGTCCTTCATCCACCATTCAAATCCAATCCAGGCCGCAATGAAACCCATCCAATAGGGAAAAATATCGGCCAATTCAGGCGTGATATAAACAAACACCAACGGCGGAAGCGCTTGGGCCACAGAAATCAATCGAACAATCCATGTAGATTGAATATGCAAAACACTCCAAGCAAAACCATTCAATCTGTAAAAAGCAACCCAATGCACCGCCAACGTAGCCACGGCAATAAAAGAAAATAAAGTGAGCCGGTGAAACTGCTGGAAGTCTAGGTTAATCCTTCCCAAATGCACCAAATTCACCCCATTCAATAGCAGCCATACCAACATCCACAAACTCGCCTGCATCGCCAAATTACTCAATACAAAACCTGCCAGCGGTTTATCCGAATTTTTTATCCATTGCTCTAGCCATCGGACCAGACTGCTGATAACAAATAAGCCCAAGACCGTAATAAAAATCAATTCCCCAAGCGAACCACCACTTTGAGAAGCAAAAAATAATTCATGGGAAAATAAGGGTGTTGATTGCAATGCCTCTAAAGAATATCCATGCGAAAACAGTGAATAAATGCCCAACCAACTACCAAACAAAGCCCCCACCGCCAACAAATGAAATTTGCTCGATTTAGTCATTCCAAACACCCCCGCACTGATCATCAAGGCACCCAACAAAAATAAGACATCAAACCAATAGGGATGCTGATAATTGAAAACTACCAGATAAAACAGTTCCATATCCGGCACAATCACCGGCGTAGAATTCTCAACCGGATTTCTGCTAATGGAATATTCCACCACATTGGAATTCTGAAATACACTGCTCTGGGTATACGAAATCTCTTTGGCCTCAATCAATGGCAGCACATAGGCAAAGGATTTCCCATCGCGTTGCTTGTGATAAACCGCCACAAACATGTTTCCCTGTTTTTGTAATTCGATGGGTTTTTCAAAATTTGGGGAGATCTGAAAATTCTGGGTCGACCAAAATACGGGCTGACCAAATTCATACACAAAAAAGTCGATTTCCTGCGACTGTAATGTCCGCGAAAGTCGCTCATACCCGGCCCAATCCAAATGCGTAGAATTCACCAACATCTGCTCTTTCTTATCGATGGAATCATCTACCTGAGTTATCAACGCTTGCGCAGTAATCATGGACTCCTCGATGCGATTGGACAAATTCACTAAGCCATTCTCCGCACCCAAATTCTGCTCTCGAATCATAAAAACCTGTCCCACGGCGACCAACAGGGCACCCAAAATAAGCAACAAGGTATTTCTATGAAAGCGATTCATTATCAAATGTATAGATTCAAATTAAACCTACATTTATTATAAATATTGTCCAGAAATCAAATAATTCTTCACGTAATCATCCACCGCGGTCTCCAGCGGGGTAAAAGGCAATTTATAACCAGCCCCTACCAATTTATCCATATTCGCTTGGGTATGATACTGATATTTGTCGCGAATATCCAACGGCATATCTACAAAATTGATATCCGGCGGCAATTCCATCGCTGCAAAAACCGCGGTTGCCAAATCCTCAAACGTCCTGCAAGTGCCTGTCCCCAAATTATATAAGCCGCAATTCGTCCGATGTACCAAAAAATGCATCATCACAGATAGTACATCTTTTACGTAGATAAAATCTCTTTCCTGTGCTCCGTTGGCGAAATTCTCGTTATGACTTCTAAACAACGATACTTGTCCTGTTTCTTTAATTTGATGAAATGCATGAAAAACCACCGAAGCCATTCTGCCTTTGTGGTATTCGTTAGGACCAAAGACGTTAAAGAACTTAAACCCAGCCCAAAATGGCGGTACCTTTTGTTGTTCTATCACCCACAAATCAAAACGATGTTTACTATTTCCGTATGGATTCAATGGCTTTAACGATCCCATCAATGCCGGCTCGTCCGAAAAACCCTGAGTACCATCACCGTATGTAGCAGCAGAAGAAGCGTATATCAACGGAATATTGAAATCAACACAAGCTTGCCATATTTGCTTCGAGTAGGACACGTTCAATTGCTCCAACAAATCCTCATCAAACTCATCGGTTCTGGTGCGCGCGCCTATATGAAAAATAAATTGTATGCGTTTGGAATTGTCCGATAGCCAGCCAAAAAACTCACTGCGCTCCAAAAACTGTATAATCCGCTTGTTTTGATAGTTCGCCGACTTCGCTTCAATGGAAAAATCATCCACGGCAATCAAATCGCCATAGCCCATTCTCTGTAGCTCCCCCAACAAGGCAGACCCAATAAATCCTGCGGCTCCTGTTACAACAATCATTACAACAAACCTACAACGATTTTTTGACCTTTGAAAACCCAAACCCCGTTTCCTTTCTCCCCTTCCCTGATGTATAATTGCAGTAACCATGAGCCAACAAAAGCAAAACCTTACTTGGTATATCATCGCAGCCATGATTTTGGGTGCCATTACCGGCCAACTCATCCATATTTACTTCCCCGAAATCATTCAAATTAAGGACGCCTCAGGTGTATTAAAAGACATCGTTCGCTCCGAACATATTGGTCAGTATTTCAAAATCCTAACCGGCGTTTTCTTGCGCCTTGTCCAAATGATCATTGCGCCATTGGTCATCACAACACTAATTGTGGGCATTGCGAAAATGGGGAACTTGAAGTCAGTAGGACGTGTGGGCGGTCGCTCTATGATTTGGTTTTTTAGCGCTTCCCTCGCCTCTTTACTTTTGGGATTACTGCTGGTAAACTATTTCAAACCCGGCGAATCCCTTCACCTTAACATCAACGCCTTAGACACTTCCGCTGCCGCCGATGTTATCGGAAAAACACAGAGTTTTTCTATCCAACATTTCATCGAACACCTTTTCCCAAAAAGCTTGTTCGAAGCCTTAGCTACCAATGAAATACTTCAAATTGTTGTCTTTTCGATTTTCTTTGGCATCGCCCTCACCCAATACGGCGAAAAAGGCGAAAGCATCGTTAAGTTCCTGGATAACTTGAGCAAAGTAATCCTAATCCTTGTGGGCTATGTGATGTGGTTTGCACCGCTAGGTGTGTTTGGTGGGATTACGGCCATTATCGCGACAAAAGGACTCGGCATACTCAAGGTTTACGGCTATTATATGGCATCGTTCTATGTCGGCCTCACCCTACTCTGGATCCTCTTACTCGCCGTGGGATACTTCATCCTCCGCAAACGATTGGGGGCCCTCCTCAATCACCTCAAAACCCCATTGATGGTTGCCTTCAGCACAACATCTAGCGAAGCCGTCTTCCCTAAACTCACCGAAGAATTGGAAAAATTTGGTTGTCGTAAAAAAATCGTCAGTTTCATCCTACCCCTGGGCTATTCGTTTAACCTAGATGGCTCCATGATGTACATGACATTTGCTTCCATCTTTATCGCCCAAGCTTATGGCATCCCCCTCGATTTAGGTACTCAGCTTACTATGCTCTTGGTGTTGATGCTTACGTCCAAAGGCATTGCTGGTGTTCCGCGCGCTTCTCTCGTTGTTGTAGCCGCCACCTGTGCGATGTTCGATATCCCGGCAGAAGGCATCGCCCTCATTTTACCCATCGACCATTTTTGCGATATGGGTAGGTCGATGACAAATGTGTTGGGAAATGGCCTTGCCACTGCGGCGGTTGACAAGTGGGAAAATGACTAATGGATGAGTTAACAAACAGTTGGACCGCTGATTTACCTACCTCTGAGAGCCATGAGATGCTGTTGGCGGTGAAAGATCAAATTGAAAAAGATTTTGGTTTGATGGGGTTCACATATACTCATGATTTTTACCCCACGCTTGAATCAATGATACCCGAACTGTGCAACTGCATAGAAACGCTTCAATCCCAACACCACAGGACCTGGATGAAGGTGGTTTACCGCGTGGATCTCACCGAAAAACAATATCGATTTGTAAAAAACATGGGCGGAAATACACCCGAAAACATGTCCAAAGCTGTGTTATTGAGAGAATTCCAAAAAGTATATACCCGCAAGCACATCGCTTAGTTTGTTTATTCAACTGCATTTGGCGAAATTTGTACTCTTATGGAATTGAAAGACGTTGTATCGGTAACGGGAATGCCCGGATTGCACAAAATTTTAGGTAGGAATAAAAATGGTTTGATCCTTGAATCTCTCACTGACGGAAAACGCTTCGGCACCAACCCCAGACAGAAAATCAGCATCCTAAGCGATATCGCCATGTTTACCGACGATGCAGAAGTAAAGTTAGCCAATGTCTTGACGACCATCAAATCTTTGGAAGAATCCGGAAAAGGAGTTCCCGATGCAAAAGCCGATAACGATGCCGTAAAGGCTTTCATGTCTTTGGCACTTCCCAATTACGACCGTGAACGTGTCTATACTTCAGATATGAAAAAATTGTTCGTTTGGTACGGCACGCTTAAAGCAACCGATTTGGATTGGGCCAACCTCAACAAAGAAGAGTCTAAGGAAGAAGGATCCGATGCCGATGCACCCAAAGCCACTGATGCAAAAGCCAAAAAAGCCATAGCTACTAAGAAAATTGTTCCTTCTAAAACTGCTACAGGCGCAAAATCCAAGACTACAACCCCAAGAAAAATGGGTAGTTAAGCCCCCTATGTCATCTTCTTTCATCCCCAACCCCTTCGTCGTTCAATCGAAAGACGATGTAATGCCCATATTTGAATCACTCTTAAAACGGAACATTCAAAATCCCCAAGACTTTGAGCGATTCCTTCAAGACGTTAGCGACCTAGAAAGTGCATTGTCCGAAGATATGGCATGGCGTTATATCAAAATGACATGTGATACACAAAACAAGGATCACGAAACATCGTATTTAACATTTGTTCAGGAAATCCAGCCCCATCTATCTCCGATGGAAGATTTGTTGAATCGTAAAATTGTAGATTCTCCATTTGCCGAATCCTTGCGCCTACTTAATGAAGGCAACGAGATTTATCTCAGAGGTTTAAAAGGTGCCGTGGAAATATTCCGTGAAGAAAACATCCCCATACAAAGCGAATTGGCCACGCTAGCCCAAGAATACTCATCCATCCAAGGCAATATGTCGATTGAATGGGAAGGCCAAACCATTACCCTTCAGCAAGCGAGCAATATTTTGATGCAAACCGACCGTCAAAAACGGGAGCAGGTTTGGCATTTGATGCAAAAAAGGCGCAGCGAGGACACGGACAAATTGAATGAGTTGTTCAATAAGATGGTTCAACTTCGACATCAATTGGCCGTTAATGCTGGGTTTAAGAATTTCCGTGATTACATGTTCAAGGCAATGGATAGGTATGATTACGACGTAGAAGCATGCAAAGATTTCCATCGAAGTGTGGAAACCGCTGTTGTGCCGATGCTTAAGTCGTTGATGCTAGATCGCAAAGCAAAAATGAGACTTGCATCTCTAAAACCCTGGGATACCGCGGTAGACCCCTTGGGAAGAGAGCCATTAAAACCATTCCACGGTGGTGCACAGTTGCTAGAAAAAGGAATTGATTGTCTAGAACGTGTTGACCCCTACTTTGGTGAGTGCCTTAAAACGATGAAATCGAACAATTTATTGGATTTGGATTCTCGTTTGGGAAAAGCACCGGGAGGTTACAACTACCCCCTCGCCAAAACCAACATGCCATTTATTTTCATGAATGCCAGTGGAAACCTGCGCGATGTGGAGACCTTGGTTCACGAAGCCGGTCATGCGATTCATAGCTTCCAAATGGCTCCGTTGACATTAAACGCATACAAAAATACCCCGAGTGAAGTCGCTGAGCTAGCCAGCATGAGTATGGAATTGCTAACCATGAATACTTGGGATGCCTATTTTGATGATAAAAATTTACTTAATCGCGCCAAAAGTGAGCAGTTAGAAGGAATTCTTGGCACCTTACCTTGGATTGCCCAAGTAGATGCTTTTCAACATTGGATTTACGAGAACCCAACGCATAACGATGCCGAAAGAACAGCCAAGTGGTTAGAACTTTGTTCTCGCTATGGTAGTGGCGAAGTGGATTATACAGACTTGGAAACCGCATTAGAAAATTCTTGGCATAAGCAGCTCCACATTTTTGAAGTTCCCTTCTATTACGTCGAATACGGCTTTGCCCAACTGGGTGCTGTGGGCGTTTGGAAAAACTATATCACCAAAGGACAAGCTGCCATCGAGGATTACAAGGCTTTTTTAAAACTGGGGAACACGAAAAGTATCCCGAACATCTATGAAACTGCCGGTGTCAAATTTGAATTCTCTGAGAGCTATATCAGCGATTTGATGCAATTTGTACAAGTTGAATTGGCCGCCATCCATAATTAAACGAATCAATTGATTTTGTTTAACACTCGTCCAAATGGACTTAACGTAGTGCACGAATCCTTAAAAACTTAAAAAATCAATACCATCAAATTTACAAACTATGAAAAAACAACTCAT
>NSIB01000032.1 GCA_002737625.1 Flavobacteriales bacterium
CGTTACCCATTATCACTTCTACGCCAAAACGATGATAAAAACCGGCTGGTACGATTTGGTTTGCTTTGGACATTCCCACAAATCCCTGAAGCAAAAATTTGGCAATGCACTTTTGATTAATCCTGGCGAAATTGCAGGCATTTTTGGCCCCGCCACCTATGCCATTTACGATACGAAACTTCGCGGGTCAGAAATTATCACTTTGTAATCTCAGGAAATCACCCCTCCAATTGCCGCCAGTACCGATGGATGGGCATGACTTCTGATGTGCTCGATAATCGCATTCACGTTTTCATCCGCTGGCCCATTGTTTTCAATCACCAAATCACAGCGATTCTTGTGCGGCAAAATATGATTGTTAAATGAAGGCATTACATGATACTCCCACTGATGTAAACTCCGCTGCAATGGAATCCCCCTCTCTCTGACATCCCTGTCTTTGCGTCGCTGAAAACACAACTCTAAATCGCAATCGATAAAAATCCGGTAATCAAGCAGCGAATCCACCGCAACATAATCCATTACAAACAAACCCTCAACCAATAAAATTGGTGCCGGACTTACAATTTCCGTGCGATCGGGTGCGTCGTAGTTTTCAAACTGATACTTTTTAATCATGACAGGCTTGTAGGCAATCAAACTCATCAAATCCTCATGAAATCGGTCCGAAAATAACGCCGACGGCAAGTCGTAATTGGCCTCACCAAATGCATCCACGTGCTGCATCTCCAGCGGCTTATAGTAATCATCAAAACCCACAACCGTAACAGCATTTCCGAGTCGAAATTTTAAGGCGTCTACAAAAAATGTTTTTCCCGCACCCGATAAACCCGTCAGCCCCAAAACAAAGGGCTCAATACTTCTTGCCTTTTCCAACTCCCCCTGATCCATCAACGCTTTTTCGCTTTGAAATACTTCTCCTTAATCACCTCACCCTTATCGTCGTAAACCTGCTCAACCAAAGGCTCACCGTTGTTATCCATGAAAATCCATCGACCCACCATTTCTCCATCCGTATATGACCCACTTCTTTGTTGGTAATGACTTACCTGACCGTGAACCCATGGACCTTGCCTCACCCCATCCTCGAACATCCCCGCAGATTCCGCCTGCAATTTCATCTTTTTGATTGCATCATCCCAAGCGTCCTTCATCTCCAAAAACCGACCGTCCCGCTGATCTTCCGTAAACGTTTCGATGCGAAGCGTATCGCCAAAAGCATTGTATTCGATAAACGCCCCATTTCGCTTGCCCATTTTCCATTTAGACTCGGCAATCAAATTGCATGTCACCGCATCGTAAACGCGAGAAACACTGTCGTGCTTGCCATTATAATAGTAATCTTCATTGGCCGCGCAACCGTTGCGATGAAATAAATAATTCCTACCATGAGGCAATCCTTTTTTGTATTCCTTCACATATCGCAAAATAGAATCAGGATAATACGAAATCACAGCACCATCCGGCATGTCGTTGTCAAAATTGGCAATTTGCTCCACCTTTCCATTGTCGAAATACGAAACCGCCGATCCCTGCCTCACGCCTTCTCTATAATGTTTGATGTACATCGGCAAACCGTTCATATAATACCCTTTCACTTCACCATCTAAACTGTCGTTTCTAAAACCACCTTCCACCACAACAACCCCAGTTTTTTCATCGGCATATTTAAAATAGCCATTTTTCTTCCCACTCGCCCATGTCTCTTCAGCCACAAAAATCCCTTTTTCTGTCAGCTCCTTATAGGTGCCATGCTTATACCCATTCAAATACCCTTGCTCCGTATTGATCCGATTATCGGGCCACAACACGATAGCCACACCAGTAAACGGGGAAGACCCCTCCATCTGGGAATTGGCCTTCATGGGGGCGTAAGCAACACCATTTCTTACCTCCAAAGCCGATGCGAGCACCTTTCTAACCAAGGGGTAATTCTTTTCTTTTTGGGGCTGAGCCAAAACGGTGGACGGAATCCAACCAAAGACAACCAACGTAAAACAATAGATGAGACAGCGCATGTAATTATTTTTTTCAAAATTAACAGGGAGTATTAGATTTGTGGTCAGCATTTTTCCCACAACATGGAACATTTTGACTGGGTGCAACAAATTTGCGAATCCAAAGCCATGGTAACGGCCGAATTTCCGTTCAACGAAACTACCATCGTCTGGAAAGTGGCGGGGAAAATGTTTTGCCTAGGCGATATAGAATTATTCCAGTCCATTGCCTTAAAGTGCGATCCTGAAAAAGCGTTAGAACTGCGGTCTGAGTATCCCCAAATCAAGGGAGCTTTCCACATGAGTAAAACGCATTGGAACGATGTAACTTTGGAAGGATTATCGATGCCCTTTGTTGAATCACTCATTCATCACAGTTACGAAATTGTGGTACAGAAATTGCCAAAGAAAACCCGAGAAATAATTTTACATCAATGAGAAATACACTCACTACCCTCGCCGCAATGGCGGTTAGCAGCTTCAGTCAGATGGCTTGGGGCAACAGCAAAGCAATGAATTACAACATGGATAACGAGAATTTAGAACAAGACGGTCAGCCCCAGTTGGCAGATGGCCTGTATGCACAAATGACCACCAACAAAGGTACCATTTTGCTTCAATTGAATTTCAAAGAAACACCACTCACGATTTGCAACTTTGTTGGATTGGCCGAAGGCACAATTTCTAACACTGCCAAACCTGCCGGTACCCCTTACTACGATGGTTTGAAATTCCACCGCGTAATTGCCAATTTCATGGTTCAAGGTGGCGATCCACTAGGAAATGGAAGTGGTGGCCCGGGTTATCAGTTTGACGACGAATTTGTTAAAAGTTTACGTCACTCCGGCCCTGGAATTTTGTCGATGGCGAACGCAGGACCCGGCACCAACGGTTCACAGTTTTTCATTACCCATACGGCAACAGCATGGCTAGACGATTATCATACCGTTTTTGGTCATGTTGTAAGCGGAATGGACGTAGTAAATTCAATTACCCAGGACGATAAAATCGAAAAACTCACCATCATCCGTAAAGGAAAAGATGCGAAAGCATTTAAATCCGACGATGAAACCTTCAAGAAAATGCAAGCAGAGGCCATAGCCAAAGCAGAGGGGGCCAACAAATGTCTCACTGAAGGATTCGAAACTTGGGTAAAAACCAACTACCCCACTGCCAAAAAAACTGCCTCAGGATTGTGGTACGTTGTTGAGCAAGAAGGAACGGGTATACAAGCTGTTTCCGGGAAAAATGTGAGCGTACACTACAGTGGCAAATTGGATGATGGCAGCGAGTTTGACAATTCATACAAGCGCGGCCAGCCCATCGAGTTCAAATTGGGTGTAGGTCAAGTGATTCCGGGATGGGATGAAGGGATTGCATTGATGAAGGTGGGTGGAAAATATAAGTTGATTATTCCATCTAAATTGGGTTATGGAAAGCAAGGCGCGGGGGGTGCTATTCCTCCGAATGCCACGCTGATTTTCGATACAGAATTGGTGGATGTAAAATAATTCCAGGGATTTTATTTTTGAGAATACAAAGGAGAGGGGGCGGGAAGTGAATGGTTGAATCGGCCGAATCCATATTGTTAAAATACTGGGGGTATAACAATTTTCGTCCTGGGCAAAAAGACATCGTCGACCAAATTCACGACGGCAAAGATGTCCTTGTGTTGCTACCCACTGGCGGCGGGAAAAGCATTTGTTTTCAGGTTCCAGCACTCTTAAAACCGGGTTTGACATTGGTCATTTCTCCCCTCATTGCCTTGATGAAGGATCAAGTTGAAAACCTCACGAGTAAGGGAATTCCTGCTGTGGCATTGCATTCAGGCCTCAGCAGAGACGACACCAATCAAATCCTAAACAACGCACTCAACGGCGCATATAAACTCCTTTATCTATCGCCGGAGCGATTTACCACACAGAATTTCAAAGGCTATTTGCCTAATTTAAATATTTCATTGTTGGTGATAGACGAGGCCCACTGTATTAGTATGTGGGGCCATGATTTCAGACCCTCCTACCAAAGAATTGCGGAGATCAAAACGCTCTTGCCGTCTGTTCAAATGGCCGCGTTTACCGCCAGTGCGCCACAATGGATTCAAGACGATATCCTGCAGGGCCTACAAATGCGATCCCCCTTTGTTTTTATGGGAGATTTTAGGCGTAACAACTTAACTTTTTACTCATTCAACACAACGGCTAAACAACAAGTAATTCTGCGATTGATTTCCAAGTTGCAAGGAAGTGCATTGATTTTTGGAAATACTCGCAATTCTGTGGAGGACATCGCTCAATGGTTGCAAAACGAAGGCGTTTCTACCACCTTTTATCATGCGGGATTGGAACATGCGGAACGAAGCCGAAGGCAGCAAGATTGGATACAGAACAATATCCGGGTGATGGTTTGTACCAATGCTTTTGGGATGGGGGTAGACAAACCCGATGTGCGATTGGTGGTCCATTTGGTGCCGTCCAAAAACCCTGAAGATTATTACCAGGAGGCAGGCAGGGCAGGCAGGGATGGACAAACGAGTTATTGCATCCTTTTACACAGTGCTCAAGATTGGGAAAATATCCAAAAGGGATTAACGCAACAGCATCCTCCCGAACCGGTTTTAAGAGCCGCCTACCACAATATATTAAATGGATTACAAATCAGCGATGGCGAAGGGGCTTTACAACCTTTTCCCGTTGATTTATTTGGGATTGCCAGACAAAAACAGCTACCGCCAAAAGACCTTTATTTTGCAGCGAAGGCATTGGAAGTGGCTGGACAGTGGCATTTTATTGAAGGCAATTGGCAGCCGGCAAAGATCCAGATGATTGGCAGCTACGATGAAGTCTATGACTTCAAAGAAAATAGCAAGGCGATGTCGCCCCTGCTCGACATCCTTTTGCGCGGCCAGGGCGGGGTATTTGATCATCCCGTGGTGATTCATGAGGAATGGCTAGCACAGCGGCTGCGGAGCGAAGCGGAGCAGCTCAAAAAAGACCTGCTTTTCCTTGAAAAAAGAGGCATCCTGCGATACTATCCCGCCACAGATCTTCCCACCATCATCTTGCCCGAAGGCAGAAGCCTATACCCTAGTATCAACGTTGAGGGGCTAATGAAACTCTATCAACGACGTGTGGAAGCGCTGCAAAAGTTTTATGATTACGCGCACAGCAATGATTGCAGATCCGCTTTTTGGATCCAATATTTTGGGGGCACCGCAGAAGATTGTGGCAAATGCGATAACTGTCGTAAAAAAGCAGAATCAGACCCAATGCGGCTGGCCCGCAGGTGGTGGCACACCACCCTGCAGGGCCAGCCGCAAAATACCAGCCTCGTAATGACAAAAATCCCGTTGGCCAAAAGAGAAATTCTTACCCAAGGATTGCGGACATTAATGGACGAAGGTTGTATCATTGAAAATAATCAAGGGAAATTGCAATGGGTAAGCGAATAATTTTTACTGTCACCAACGATTTGCGGTACGATCAGCGAATGCAACGCATTTGCACTACAATGTCGGCCGCGGGCTACGAAGTAGCCCTGATCGGCCGACAGCTAACCTCCTCCATCCCCCTCCAACCCCAACCCTACCAACAAATCCGACTCAAATACCTCCTGTTCACAACCGGAAAATTATTCTACCTAGAATACAATCTGCGATTGCTTTTCTTCCTATTGTTCCAAAGCTTTGATGCCATTTGTAGCATCGACCTCGATACATCCATCCCTGGCATCTTGGCATCCAAAATCAAAAGCAAACCACACATTTTCGATGCCCATGAACTCTTCACCCATACACCCGAAGTCGCCCGAAGAAAATCCGTTCAAAGAATCTGGGAATGTGTTCAAAAATTCACCTTCAAGCATACAAACGCAGCCCTCACCGTTGGCCCCGCCATCGCGCAATACTTTCAAGAAAAATACAATAAACCCGTTGCCGTGGTGAGAAACATGCCCATCAAACGTGGCGCAGTGAATTCCATTAGTGATGCAACCGCTGTTATTCATGGCGCAATCAATCCCAACAACACAACCAAAACAAACAACAACATCATTAATGATACCCCAACACCCGCTTGGCAATCCAAAATAGACCTACTCCAAGGTCAGCGATTTATTCTTTACCAAGGTGCACTCAATGAAGCCCGCGGACTTGAAGCACTCATTCAGGCCATGTCGGAAATCCCGGATATCCTCGTCCTGGCTGGCGAAGGCGATCTTTCTCAAACCCTAAGAACCTTAACAACATCGCTTGATCTAAATCATAAAGTCGTTTTTCTAGGCATGATACCGCCCAACGAGCTACCACAACTCACAAAGCAAGCCTATATCGGCTACAATGTAAGTCAAAACGCCGGACTGAGCTACTACCTCTCTCTGAATAACAAATTCTTCGACTACACAAATGCGCATTTACCCAGCCTAATTAACCCATTTCCGGAATATTTAGAACTGCTAAAGGAATTCGCCGTGGGCATCGCAACAGAACCCAATATGAGCGATGTAATTAAACAAACCAAACGCCTTTTGTCAGACAGCAAGCTTTACGATAAAATCAAATCAAACTGCAAATTGGCCAGCGAAAAATGGATTTGGGAAAACGAAACACCAACCCTAATCAATATTTTCCATCAAGTATTGAATTAACTTTTCCCTAAAAATAAAGACCTTTACCACCTCTTAAACCATAGGCATGTCGGCCCCTCGCATTCATATCATCGCATTCGATCTTCCCTATCCCCCAGATTATGGCGGGGCAACAGATATCTTCCACAAAATCAGAAGCTTACATGATTTGGGCGTTGAAATCACACTGCATGTATTTTTGTATAAAGGCAAAATGCCTGCCCCGGCCCTGGAAGCCTTAACGCTCAAAACACATTATTACTACCGCAGAACTTGGGTCAACCCGTTTTGGGGAACCACCCCATTTGTTGTCAACACCCGAAATAGCAAATCGTTGCTAGCGAACCTATTAAAAGACAACGACCCAATTTTATTTGAAGGACTTCATACCACTGTGTATTTGCAACACCCAGAAATTGCCAAGCGCACCACGGTAGTTCGGGCCCACAATGTGGAGCACAATTATTATCGAGCGCTCGGCTTTGCCGAGCGCCGCTGGATCAAACAAAAATTTTTCTTCCGCGAAGCCAAACGCCTTCAACAATACGAACCCATCCTCAATAAAGCCAACGCCATCGCCGGAATCTCCCCGATGGAAACCGCCTACCTCAAATCAACCTACGGCCATACCCACTATATCCCCGCCTTCCATTCCAATACCGATGTCGCCTCCCTCACCGGAAAAGGCGAATATGTGCTCTATCATGGAAACCTCTCAATCCCCGAGAACGACAATGCAGCAATATACCTGGCATCAAAAGTATTCCCTCTACTTTCCCAATCCTGCATCATCGCAGGAAACAACCCATCGTCCCAGTTGCAAAAAGCCGCAGACAAATACGCCCATATCAAAATCAAAGCCAATCTTACCGCCGATGAAATTTTTGCACTCGTAAGAAATGCTCATGTCAATGCGCTCGTAACCTTCCAATCCACAGGCATCAAACTCAAATTATTGAATGCATTATATCGGGGCCGACATATTGTCGCCAATACCCCAATGATCGAAGAAACAGGCCTAGAAAATCTTTGTCAAGTCTCGGATGAACCCAAATTGATGGCCGATCAAATAAAAAATTGCTTCCTCACACCCTTTACCGAAAAAGACATTGAACACCGCACCGAAATTCTCGGAGCCACATTTAACAATAAAATCAACGCCGGTAAACTCCTAAAATTGCTTCACCCCTAAAACCAACACAAAACGATTTTTTCGAAATCCCAAAAATACCTTGCCCGATGCCCAAGCATCAAATCTTATAAATATAACCGAGTCCAAACACCCAGCTGTTCTGCCAAGCACTCATCCCAGGAGGCACCAAATCTTTATCAAAAATCGAAATCAAAGTATAATTCACGTTGATGTATTTCGTGAGCTTGGCTACCAAAGCAAAATCAATCCGAGAATCCAAATTCGCCGTCTCCGCCACATAAGGCGCAAATCCCAAATAATTCAATTTCATACCCAACTGCTTCTGCTCGCCAAAATCCCGTTGAATCCCCATCTGAATCTGAACCCCCATTTGATTGTTCAAAAACTTCCCCTTCTCCACACGCGCAATGATGGGCTCGTTACGAATATCATAAAGCGACTGATTGATCACATAGGTTTGTTTCAAGGTGATGTACCCCATGCGAATAAAAAAGGTAGGCAGCGGCTTGTATTCCATGCCCAAGGCAAACTGGGTCTGACCTTGACTTAAAAAGCTAGAATTGATTGTACCAACCTCTCTGCCAATCGTATTTCTGGAATATCTATAACCCGGCAGCAACTGCGTTTGGAAGTTTAAACCGCCAAAGATCGACATGCCCGGTTCGGCCGTAATCGTATGACCCAGTTTGCAATCCAAGAATACGTTGTCGAGGTTTTTCTTTAAGATTCGATATCGAGTGTTGTAGTTGTCTAACTGCCTGGACGATACCCCACCCAAATTGATGCGAAACACGTTATCAAAACTCGTATTCGGACGTTTCACCTGGGCAAAAGCATTCACAAAACCGTTGCCATTGATGTTGCTAGAACCCCCACTCGACCAATTGGGCGATGACCCCGCGAAAGATAGCGTAAGACCAAAATCGGCTCCGTAGGTTACGACGCGCCTTTCATTGCTGTCGCGATGATATTGGAATTTCACCGGATCTACATTCGACCCTCCCAACAACACCAACAAACACGTCAACAACATTTTAAGTACAAATATCTAAAATACTATTCAACCTTAGGCTTTTCCTCAACCACTTCATCTATAACAATGATTTTTTTTGCTTTATTCAGTGCTTTAACCACCAAAAATAAGACAAAGGCCACGATGAGAAAATGCAAAATATTTGCAACCAATTTCCCATAGTTAAAAGGCCCCAATCGCAAATCATCTAGCTTTGCCCAGCCACCCAACAAGGCAATCAATGGCATGATCAGGTCATTCACAATACTATTTACGATATTTTGAAATGCCGTACCAATAATTACAGCAATGGCTAAATCCATCACGTTGCCGCGATTGACAAACTCCTTGAACTCTTTGATAATGCGCATAATCAACAGGCAATTTAATGCCTATCTATTAAGCTTCCAAGCCCATCTTCGATGATGAACGTTTGCGATCGTTTTCATCCAACAACACTTTGCGCAAACGGATATTCCCAGGTGTAACTTCTACGTACTCGTCTTCCTGAATGTATTCCATCGCTTCTTCCAATGAAAACTCGCGTGGTGGAGCCAACACTGTGTTATCGTCTTTTCCAGCCGCACGGAAATTCGTCATCTGCTTGGCCGTACACAAATTCACCACCAAATCACCTGGCTTAATGTGCTCACCCATCAATTGACCGGTATATACTTCAGCACCTGGATGGATAAAAAAAGTACCGCGGTCTTTCAACTTATCCATACTGTATGGTGTAGCAGCGCCTTTTTCCTTACTAATCAACACGCCATTGATTCGCATTGGCATTGGACCCTTCCAAGGTTCAAAATCTTTCAAACGGTGGGCCATAATCGCTTCCCCCTGAGTGGCTGTCAATAGGTTATTTCTCAAGCCAATCAAACCGCGAGAAGGAATTTCAAATTCCAAACGTACCATATCGCCTTTGGGCATCATGCTAATCATTTCGCCTTTGCGCTGACTTGCATATTCTATCACTTTTCCGCTATTTATCTCTGGCACATCAACGGTTAAAATCTCAATGGGTTCATGAACGCGGCCATTGATTTCTTTCAAAACCACACGGGGCTGACCCAATTGCAGTTCATACCCTTCTCTACGCATGGTTTCCACCAACACACCCAAGTGAAGAATACCGCGACCAAATACCAACCACTGATCCGCAGAATTGGTTTCATCCACGCGCAAAGCCAAATTCTTCTCCATCTCCTTCATCAAACGCTCGCGAATTTTCTGACTCGTTACAAACTTGCCTTCTTTACCAAAAAATGGACTATTATTGATAGTGAACAACATACTCATGGTAGGTTCATCAATCTTCATCAAAGGCATAGCCTCCGGATTTTCAAAATCTGCAATGGTATCACCGATTTCAAAATTATCAATTCCTGTAATTGCGCAGATATCTCCACAGTTCACACTCTCCACCTTGCGCTTGCCCAAGCCATCAAAAACAAACAATTCTTTGATGCGGGTTTTTTCGATCTTGCCATCGCGCTTCACCAAACTCACAGGCATGTTAATAGCCAAACCCCCTCTGTGTAAACGTCCAACTGCAATACGACCGGTGTAATTGCTATAATCCAAACTGGTAATCTGCAACTGAGGTGTACCCTCTCTAACCACGGGTGCTGGAACGATTTCTAAAATGGTATCCATCAAGAACGTCAAATCCTCAGTGGGCTGCTTAAAGTCTGGCCCGAACCATCCATGCTTACCTGATCCAAAAACAGTGGTAAAATCCAACTGCTCTTCATTAGCATCTAAGTTAAAAAACAGATCGAAAATATCGTCGTGCGTTTTATCTGGGTCACAGTTCGGTTTGTCCACCTTGTTGATAACCACAATCGCTTTCTTACCCAAAGCCAAAGCCTTTTGCAGCACAAAACGTGTCTGTGGCATTGGACCTTCAAAAGCGTCCACCAACAACAAAACACCGTCTGCCATATTCAATACACGCTCCACTTCACCACCAAAATCCGAGTGGCCTGGGGTATCGATGATATTGATTTTTGTATCCTTCCATTGAACACTTACGTTTTTCGCCAAAATGGTAATTCCACGCTCGCGTTCCAAATCATTGTTGTCCAATATTAACTCTCCAACAGCCTGATTGTCCCTGAACAAATGAGTTTGGTGTAACATTTTATCAACCAAGGTAGTTTTACCGTGGTCAACGTGAGCAATAATGGCAATATTCCTAATTGGTGTAGACATTTATCTGTTAAAAAGTCCGCAAATTTCGTCATAATAATCCACAACTCCCTACAAACGTGGATTTTGTTTTTGTGAAATCTCCTTTACCCTACCTTTGCACCCTTATTTATGGCCTTCGAATCCGAAATCGCAAAACGCAAAACATTCGCCATCATCGCTCACCCAGATGCCGGTAAAACCACTCTCACAGAGAAATTCCTTCTCTTTGGTGGACAAATCCAAACAGCGGGTGCCGTAAAAAGCAACAAAATCACCAAAGCCACCACCTCCGATTTCATGGAAATTGAAAAACAACGGGGTATCTCCGTGGCCACATCCGTAATGTCGTTCCATTACAAAAACAAATGGGTCAACATCCTAGACACTCCCGGACACAAAGATTTCGCAGAAGACACCTATCGTACGTTAACCGCCGTAGATAGTGTAATCCTAGTAGTGGACTGCGTAAAAGGTGTAGAGGAACAAACCGAAAAACTCATGGAAGTCTGCCGCATGCGCAACACCCCTGTGATAGTTTTTGTCAATAAAATGGACCGCGATGGCAAAGACCCATTCGATCTCCTTGAAGAATTGGAAGGCAAACTCAACATCGGCGTGCACCCCATGAGCTGGCCCATCAACGGTGGAAAAGACTTCAAAGGCGTCTACCTGCTCCACAACCAATCGCTGAATCTGTTCGAAAGTAGCAAAACCAAAATGGCCGATGATGTCGTTAAGATCAATGGCCTCGCCGATACCCAACTCGATAAAATCCTCAATGCAAAAGATGCGAGCAAACTTCGTGAAGATGCAGAACTGATTGATGGCGTATACGGAGAACTCTGCAGCGAAGATTACCTATCAGGTAAAACAGCCCCCGTTTTCTTTGGATCGGCATTGAACAGTTTTGGAATTCAAGAACTTCTCGATACTTTCATCGAAATCGCGCCCAACCCTTTGCCCAGAGCCACTACCAAACGTGATGTGGAACCCAACGAGCCTAAATTCTCTGGGTTTATATTTAAAATTCACGCCAACCTCGACCCCAAGCACCGCGATCGCATTGCCTTTTTAAGGGTTTGTTCCGGCAAGTTTGAGCGCAATAAAAATTTCAAACACGTTCGCCTCGAAAAGCAGATGAAATTCGCTAACCCCTACCTCTTTTTGGCCCAGTCCAAAGAAGTTATGGAGGATGCCTATCCGGGCGATGTGGTGGGTTTGTACGATACCGGAAACTTCAAAATCGGCGATACACTCACCGAGGGCGAAAGCTTCATTTTCAAAGGAATCCCGAGCTTTTCTCCAGAAATTTTTAAGGAATTGATCAACATCGACCCAATGAAAAGTAAGCAGTTGGAGAAGGGAATTCAGCAATTGACCGACGAAGGTTTGGCTTCTTTGTTTGTCCAAGAGTTAGGCAATCGAAAATTTGTAGGCACCGTGGGTGAACTTCAATTTGAGGTACTTCAGTATCGTTTGGAACACGAATACGGCGCCAAGTGTAGGTTCGAAGCCCGCAGCATTTACAAGGCCTGTTGGATGAGCGGGACGGAAGCAGATTTGAAGGATTTTATGAAATACCGTCAAAATAACATCGCCTACGACAAAGACAATCAACCCGTTTTCTTGGCCGAAACAGGATTCATCCTGAGAATGGCCGAAGAAAAATATCCCGATATAACTTTTCACACAACCAGCGAGTTTAAAGTGTGATTCAAATGAAACTATTATCTTCGCATCACCATTTAAGAAACATCTATTTATGAAATTCGATATTGCAGTCATCGGTAGCGGTCCTGGGGGTTATGTAGCCGCCATTCGCGCCGCCCAATTGGGCAAAAAAGTTGCCATCATTGAAAAAGCCGACCTCGGCGGTGTATGTTTGAACTGGGGTTGTATCCCAACCAAAGCGTTGTTGAAAAGCGCTCAGGTGTTCGATTACATAAATCACGCATCCGATTATGGCATCACCGTGAAAGACCACAAAGTGGATTTCGACGGCATGATAAAACGCTCTCGTGGCATTGCCGACGGCATGAGCAAAGGCATCGCTTTCTTGATGAAGAAAAACAAAATTGAAGTCATCAAAGGTTCTGCTAAATTGGCCGGCAAAGGCAAAATCTCTGTCACTGGTGACGATGGCAAAGCCCAAATCATAGAGGCAGACCATACCATTTTAGCTACAGGATCTCGCAGTCGTGAATTGCCAAACATCAAAATCGATGGCAAATATGTAGTTGGTTACCGCCAGGCGATGGTTTTACCAAAACAACCCAAAGAAATGATTATCATTGGTTCAGGCGCTATCGGAATGGAGTTCGCCTACTTCTATTCCAGCATCGGTACCAAAGTAACCATCGTAGAATTTATGTCGCGCCTCCTCCCCATCGAAGACGAGGAAGTAAGCAAGGCCATGGCGATGGTATACAAAAAGCGTGGCATCGAAATTTTAACAGAAAGCAGCGTAGAAGCCGTTGAAATCAAAAAAGATCGTTGCAAAGTAACCGTGAAAACCAAAAATGGTGAGGTTACCTTGGAATCTGATATCGTATTGAGCGCGGCCGGTGTTCAAACCAACCTAGAGAATTTGGGATTGGAAGAAATGGGCATCAAGGCGGATAAAGGAAAAGTGGTTGTGGACGATTTCTATCGCACTTCAGCCCCTGGTGTTTACGCCATTGGCGATATCGTACCGGGTCCAGCTTTGGCTCACGTAGCGAGTGCCGAAGGCATCATTTGCGTGGAAGCGATTTGCGGTCACCACCCTGCTCCATTGAACTACGGCAACATCCCAGGTTGTACTTATACCCATCCAGAAGTGGCCAGTGTGGGTTATACTGAGGCGCAGGCGAAAGAAAAAGGATACGACATTATGGTGGGCAAGTTCCCATTCTCAGCGAGCGGAAAAGCGGCTGCAGGCGGACACAAAGAAGGTTTCGTGAAGGTTATCTTCGATAAGAAGTACGGCGAGTGGTTGGGCTGTCATATGGTAGGCGAAGGCGTTACCGATATAATCATCGAAGCGGTAGTAGCTCGTAATTTGGAGACAACTGGTTTGGAGATTTTGAAGAGCATTCACCCTCACCCAACGATGAGCGAAGCGGTGATGGAAGCTGTGGCCTTGGCTTACGGCGAGTGCATTCACTTGTAAGATAAATACTTAGAGATTGAACGCAGAGAATCCGCAGTATTGAGATCTTTAAACAACGATATCAAAAAAGGCGGCCCTGCGGGCCGCCTTTTTTGTGCGCTACCCACTTACCTTTGTCATATGAAATTGCAGTCGTTTTGCTTCAACCCCTTGCAAGAAAATACGTATCTGATTTGGTGCGAACACATCTTAGAATGTGCCATTGTGGATGCCGGAATGTACGATTCTTCAGAGCATAAGCAACTGCAGGACTTCATTGAATCGAACAACCTCAAACCCACACATTTATTGGGGACCCACGCCCACATCGACCATATTTTTGGCAACTGGTGGGTGAAGCAAATCTATGACCTACCTTATTATTTGCATCCCGCCGATGTGGTGATGATCGACCGCTCAGAGACCATGGCAGCGATGTGGAACCTGAAATATACACCGTCTCCATTACCTACAAACGATTTATCGCATGGTGATCTAATTTCGATTGGACAAAGTGAGTTGCAGGTGCGATTTGTGCCGGGACATGCGCCGGGACATGTGATCTTCGTGGACGAGGTTGGGGCGCAAGCCATCGTGGGCGATACCGTTTTTCGTGGCAGCATAGGCAGAACTGATTTGCCGGGTGGCAACCACGAGCAGTTGTTGCAGAACATCGAGGCGCAGATTTTCAGTTTGCCGGAAAATTACAGTTTACATAGCGGCCACGGACCGAGTACCACAGTGGCCTTTGAAAAAAGAAACAATCCATTTTTCCAAAACGCCTAATTTCACAATCTATATTTGAAGTCGCTTGTTTGAATTAAGCACCCCATTTAAACAAGCCAAAAAAGGAGCATATTCCGATTAGAACACTAAAAATCCGATATGAACGAGGCATACTTTCACATCCCCGACCCTCAGCAAGCCAGCAGCAAGATTCAATTGGATTTCATTGCGTGTTTGTTGGCTGATGCGGGTGTGACCCGATGGATGGTCAGTCCGGGATCCCGCAACGCCCCGTTGGTTGCTTCGATGGTGAAGCACGGTGGGTTTGATTTGCATAGTTTTCCCGATGAGCGGGCGGCGGCGTTCGCGGCCCTGGGCGCAGCCCAGGCCTCGCGCTACCCCGTAGGGGTAGTCTGTACCTCCGGTACAGCCGCCGCCAATCTATACCCAGCCGTATGTGAAGCCTATTACCAACGCATTCCCCTGCTCATCATAACCGCCGACCGGCCGCCAGAACTCATCGACCAATGGGATAGTCAAACCATTCACCAAGCCAACCTCTTTCACCCCCATACCCAAGGGAATTTCAACCTGCCCACCATCGCCCCAAGCAACGATATACAAACCACCCTGCTATCGCTGCAAACCCTCATAGAAAGCGCCATCGCACAAACACTTTACCCCATCCCCGGGCCAGTGCATATCAACCTGCCTCTTCGCGACCCCATTTACGAAGATGTATCCCTGCCATTCCAAAATATCATTCCCTCTAGACCCTTTCTACTTCATCACCCCACACCAGCTCCGGTAAACGAAACCGCAGTACCGCAGTGGCTCAGTCATACCAATTCCCAGCAGCCCCGCATCCTGATCGTCGTGGGCATGCACCACACCCAACCCGAACTCTCGCTAGCCCTGCAATCCCTTAAAACCCGCTTGCCCATACTCACCGATATCGTATCGCAGCAACAAGCTTACGGCATCGCAGAATGGGACAGGGCGTTTTTGAATGGCGCACCTACCAACAACGATTTACGTCCAGACATCCTCATTACCCTTGGAATGGGCATGGTTTCAAAGTCATTAAAGCTCTGGATCAAAGCCAACAAACCCACAAAGCATTTCCATATTTCACCGCTGCATGCACCGATAGGCAACCCCTATCAAACCAACCCAGAACATCTGCAACACCATGAGGTGGATGCCCTTTTTGCGTTGGATCAGGCCTTGCAAAATGCGGAATCGCATTCAAACTTCCTCTCCAAGTGGCAAAACTGGATCACCGAAACCCTTGCTAACGTCGGCGAGGGCTTACCCAACCGCATCAGTGAATTATTTCAGAGTGAGTTTGATGTGGTAAACAATATTCTAACCACATGCGATGGGCGATTTGTATTCCAAATAGGCAATTCAATGAGCATCCGATACGCATCTTGGTCGAAGCAAACCCAAGCCAGTATTTTCGCCAATAGAGGCACATCCGGTATTGACGGTTCATTAAGCACCGCGGTGGGATTTGCAATTACCAACCCAGAAATTCATTGTGTTGCTTTACTCGGCGATGTTTCTGCTCTTTACGATGCACATGCGTTATGGACCAGCAGTCTACCCAAGAATTTGAGCATCGTAGTTCTAAATAACCGGGGCGGACAAATCTTCAACTGGATCGGCGGTCCATCAGCGGTGGAAGACTTAATGCCGTTGATTGAAACCCCTCACCAATACGACTTCAAGCACATGTGTGATTTGTACCAAATCCGTCACGAACGCCACACCGACCACCCCGATACGCAGTGGCCCAACCGCTTCCTCAACCAAACGGGTTGCACCCTTTGGGAGGTGTGAACGACCAGACAATGAAGCGACATTTCATTAAATGTCATAAATAGAATCAAAATCAGCAACCAATCCCCCAAATCGCGTCTTACAACCAAATGACTTATTTTTGCTTTATGAAACAACGTGCACAACTGTGGGTTTTGGCAATTTTATTGTTGCTATCATCGGCAGCCCAAGCGCAGCGATTTCAACTTGAGCACGACGATTATTCAGACTCAATTGTGTGGTATGTGCGCAACGCAGGCCCAAACTGGGTCAAGCCCGTTTCTCTCACAATCAACTGGTTCCATACCAAGCCAAACCTATATGTTTGGGATGCCAACCCAGGCCCCGCATCGTCGAGAAATCGAATTACAGAAATCAACAAAAACGGGAATCTCACCTTCCGTTACAAATCCACCCAAGGAATTGGAATCAATGATACGATTTACGCCGGACAACGAATTCCTGTTTTCTATTCCGTGAATTATAACACCAAAAAAACGGATACGATAATGCCCGCCAATTGCATTCTGTTTTATCACGATTCCTTAAATTCCAATGGCGAAGAACCCGTTCTTCCCAAAGGCGCAACTTGTGATTATAAACGAGTTTTTCTTAATTCCTACTCAGCTACCAGTGGCATTCATTTCAAATCTCAGGTGTGGTACACGCTCCATGAAGATATTTGTCAAAAATACGGAACCATCCAGAACTTATTCGTAATGGTAGTGTTTGACCAAAGTACTTTCCTTCCCACCTCGGCTGGCGTAATTCCCAAATGTCCCTCAGGCAGATATGGAACTGCATTTGGCTACCCAAAAGATTCTCAAATATATTATAGCTTTACTCTATCTGATAGCAAGCACATCGATTCCATCATCAACGGAATCACCGATGGTGATTACGTTGCACTGGTAAGCTACCCCACATTCTCCCAATCTACGATTTCTCAAATGAAGTCTCGATTCGCTCCCATTGGCCTTAACACAGACTCTCTGATAGTTGGACCATTTGGTAATCCGGATGTGCAAATGGTATTTTGGGGCAGAAAAGGCATTGCCACAAGTAAAGGAAAGTTAAATACTGTAGGTCGTTTTTACAAAGGCCCGGCGACCGTCGCAAACCTAAGCGCAGATCATGTGATGATAGCAAAACAATCCGAGGACGAGCTTCTTGCATGGCCCCCATGTTTTGAAACATTGGCTGTTGTTCATCAACCCTACATCCCAGCGCCCGTTAAAGTAGGAACTGCTACTCAAGGCTTAAAACGATCCGTTTCCGCCGTTCCAAATCCAACTACCCATGAAATTCATTTGGGCGTTGCGGATTATTCTGTAGATTGGAATTTTCGCGATGCCGCAGGCAGACTAGTAATATCTGCGCACTTTAATCAAGGTAGTGAAATGACCATCACCGTATCTTCACTGTCTCCAGGCATGTATTTTGGTGACGCAAAAACAGATTCAACCCAAGAACGAGCCCACTATCGGACCCAGTTTATTAAAATCGATTAAATCTTACTGCGTTGCATCTCTCGGGCGATGTCTTTCTCTTTTAAATCATCCCGCTTGTCGAACGTCTTTTTACCCTGACCCATCCCAATTTCCAACTTCAGTATCCCACGATCGTTTTCGTAAAGTCGAATCGGAAACAACGTGTAACCCTTGGTCTTAATCTTTCCCTCGATTTTTTTTATCTCCTGCTTGTTCAAAAGCAACTTCCGCTGTCGCATGGGTTCATGCACATTGTAACTGGATTGTTTGAATTCCGAAATATGCATATGCAACAGATACACTTCGCCATCCTCCAACACACAGTAGGCATCGCCCATGTTCACATTCCCATTTCTGATGGATTTCACCTCACCGCCCCATAGGACCATCCCCGCTTCATAACGCTGTTCGATGTGAAAATTGAAACCGGCTTTACGGTTCAATACATCTACACGCTTTCTATTGTCTTTCACTGCCATAC
>NSIB01000033.1 GCA_002737625.1 Flavobacteriales bacterium
CCAAAAAATCGTTATCTTTGCACTTTATACAATTATGCGTACCAAAGAAGCCAACGACATCCTCAACAGCGCTATCGAAAGTGTAGAGAAAAACGGCATTTCCGCCGAGACCCTTATCCCTCAGTTACAAGCAGCTCGCGAACATGCACTCCAGGAGAACGATCCTTTGGTGACGCGCGCATTGCGTTTAGCCTGGCAGCATTTGGAATCAAATGAAGCGTTTGACACCGAATTGGCAGAAGAAATCGAAACTCCAGAAGAGAATTTCGCATATTTCTTGGCTCTTTGCGTAAAGTCAGACAATGCACTCAACCGTGATGAGTTGCGTGTTATGACAAACCAGCTCCAGCAGTTGGCCTAAGCCATTTCGATGCAAGGGTGTCGCACCCATATCGCTCGCTTCTGTATACTGCTTTTCCTCATTTTCCAAGGAAACAACCAACACAAACACTTCGATTTTAACTGGGCCGATCTCCCGTCTCACGAGCACGGCGTTGTACACTTTCATTCACACGATTGCGATGCACAATCCCACATTTCGGAAGATTGCGCAGTTTGCGATATCACCAAAGTGGTAGCGGACGTAACGTTTCACCACCCTCTTACCCAACCCGTACAATTTTGTCAAATCAATGCACCAGCCATAGCGCCTTTGGTGATTTTTATTTCCGCTGAACAACCCAAAAACAAAGCACCTCCTTGCGTTTAATTGCCTCGATTCTACGAAGTAATTAAACCAAACTGCATGTTTCAACGGATTTTCATTTCCATCATAGCACTCCTTTGCTTTGGCGATAGCATCGCCCAGAGAAAAGAATGTCCCTATTTTCTGCGTCTGCGAATCATCACCGAAACGTCCCTACCCCTCATAAAAAAAGAGGATAGCGCCATTGCCATCGATCGCAAACCGGCTGAAGGTGCCGAAGTTTTCGTAGAATTAAGCCACTCCATCGCCCATGCAGATGCCGACGGGTATGCCACATTGAAAGGCTTGTGTTCCACAACCACTGATGTAGAAATTAACTATCAAGGAAAACATCATCACCTGATTTTTTTGAGTAAATCGCCTAAAGAAATCGCTTCAGGCGACTGCTATGTTGTGATATTGAATGGCGACGGAGACAGCAGTTTTGTCATTCCCCGGAAAGAAGACTTATCCGCCGACCTGTTTTCCCCGGAAACACTTACCTCCGTTCAAATACGGGCCCGCGCCAACACCCAAGGCGATGCCCTTCACAGTGCGCAACTCCAAGCCATGCCCCTGCAAAATTTGGCCCGATCCCTAGAACCACTCCCAATGGCTCAAACCCTATCAACGGGTATGGGCATCGGCAAACCGGTGGTTCAAGGCATGTTTGGACAACGATTGCCGATATTGAACAATGGCTTCAGATTAGAGGGACAAACTTGGGGCTTGGATCATGCGCCTGAAATCGATTTATGGGGGGCACAAACAGTGCAACTACTCAGGGGAACCGAAGCTTTGGCCATTGCCGCCGACGCGTGGGGCAACGCCATCAACTTGATCAACCACTACGATTTTCACCAATTCAACCGCGATTACACCCAATTGGTATCAACCCAAACAAATGGAGGTGGAATTCAAGTTGCGGGTCGGTATATCCAAGGCCGTGAAAAACAGCAACCCGGACGACCAAGAAAAAATGCTTCTTTATCACATCACCCCTACGGCAAAGGCCATTATTGGTTGTATTCTGGAAAAATGACGGGCAATTACAGTACTCCGACCCATACACTCAACAATACCGCCACGCGAGAAGCCAGCGTATCGTACGGCAACCTGTGGAACAGCCAAAAAGGATATTTCGGAATCAAGGCCGTATCAACCAGAGAATTCCACGCCAAAGCCTACTTTTTCCGCGGAGGCATTTTCTCTGAAAGTCACATCGGCAATGTCAACGACCTTTTGTTGGCGATGCAAAGAACCGAGCCGCTTCAAGACGCGCCATTCAGCTACCGCCTTAACAAACCAATGCAGCAAGCGGGGCATTTTCAAGCCAGTTACAACAACCAAAATGAGGTCTTGGGTAAATACTTGATACACCACAAATCCGCAGTGCAAATAAACCAGCGATGGGAATTCGACCCCCACCGCAGCAGTGCAAAATCATTTGCTCAGTTGAGCTTGTGGCAAGGCACCATCAATCAGCACACCTGTTTTGCAAGGATTCGCAAAGGCGCGCAATGGCAATCGAAATGGGTATTCCAGAACACCAGCCAATGGCAGCGCTATTCCGGGTACTACTTCCTCCCCGATTACCAGCAATGGCAGCCCAATTTCCACTGGCATTTCAGCAAAAACAGCAACGCACGCGCCAAACACAGCCTGGTATTGAGGAGCGATTATTTGATTCGGAACGTCTTCCCCAAATCGAACGGACAGACAACAGAAACGTGGCAGCGCAATTTTGGTCCTTCAGCGGCCTATTCGTTGATTAAGGAAATGGGTACTCAACAATGGCAATTGCATTTAAGTCAACTCTGGCGAGCCCCCAGTGTAAACGAACTTTACACCCGTGGCGTTCACCATGGGGCGGCTTCCTATGAAGAAGGCAACACCGCGTTGAAGCCGGAAACGGGACAGAAAATCGAATTGTTATGGTTGTCAACCGGTAAATCTCACGAAATCAGGGCCACTACCTTCTACCAACAATCGCAGAATTTCATCGCCTTATTTCCGATGGCCACCCCCATTTTAACCGTTCGAGGTGCTTTCCCAGGCTATGAATACAAACAGCTTCCCACGCAGTATGCCGGGGCAGAGATCCAGTATTCGCAGAAATGGGCCAGTCGTGGTTTACAAATTTCGTTGAGAGCAGGTGGAATTTATGCGCGGATAAAGCAAGGGGAGGATGTGCGATACCCCAATTTCTTGCCGTGTCCAAAAGGCAGTATCCAAATCAACAAACGCTGGTCGCACGCAACCTTATTGCTAGAAACTGTGGCCGTAGGCAAACAACCCTTCTATACATCGGGTAGCGATTTTCTGCCGCCACCAAATGGATACGTATTGGTTAATGCGCAATTGCAGCTAAATACACAAGGACATGATCAGCATGCGCATTGGGTGATTTACGGCGAGAATTTGGGCAACAAAGCCTACCGCGATTACATGGATCGATTCCGGTATTTCACCAATCAATCTGGCATGAACGTGGGCATAAAATGGCTGTACGATGTACACCATCACCAAGAACACAACCATGAAGGCATGCTGCACGATGAGCATCGCCATTCAAAAAATTCATCAAAAAACATCGAATAAAAACAAACAAATTTTAAAATAAAACACCATGAAAAACAAAAACAAAAACAAAAAAATCAACCATTTTAACTTTTTGGCAGTCGCTGCCGTAACCCTATTTTCTGCTATCACTTTCAGCGCTTGCAACAACAAAGAAGATGAGGGAGAACTAATCACAACCGTAAAATTATCGCTCAGCGTGGCCGGCGGAACACCCATGGTGTACACCTGGCAAGATCTCGACGGTGCAGGTGGAAATGCCCCAGTGCTTCCAGACACGATTAAGTTGGGGCAAATCACCCCCGGTGGCAATGCCTATGTAGGAACCTTGGAATTTTGGAACGAGCAAAACGGCAACAAAGAAGACATCACTTTGGAGGTGAAAAACGAGGCGCAGGATCATTTTGTGTGCTATGAAATTTCCAGCCTCACCTTGCCTCCTGCGGGATTGTCGATCAGCGCCACCGACAAAGATAAAAACAACCTACCCATTGGATTATCCACCGAATGGAAGCCCATGGGCAAGGATTTTGGAGTGGTGGTTGTTCGATTGAAGCATCAACCCGGGACCAAAAATGGCACCTGTGCAGTGGGCGACACCGACGTGGAAGTGACTTTTCCCTACAAAGTATTGTAAACGCAAGCAATGTGGGCGGCGGATTCCCGCCGCCGCTGAGGGCTCGGCTCCGCCTCGCCCCCCTCCCATCAGCCAATGAAAAAGCCCCGAATTCGGGGCTTTTTCAGTATATTTGTAAAACTTAATATCCATGTTAGACAACCAAGCTTTAAAATCAACCGCCCTCTCTGAGTTACATACTTCATTGGGCGCCAAGATGGTCCCTTTCGCAGGGTTTAACATGCCCGTACTGTACGACAACCTCATTCAAGAACACAATTGCGTGCGCAATGCCATGGGTGTTTTTGATGTAAGTCACATGGGTGAAGTCTGGGTTGAAGGCCCAAAAGCCTACGATCTAATCGAGTTTATCACCACCAACGATGTCAGTACGCTTTACGATGGTCGCGTCCAATACTCTTGTATGCCCAACGCCACAGGCGGTATCGTGGATGATCTTTTGGTTTATCGCTTCAATGCTGAAAAGTATTTGCTGGTGATCAATGCGGGCAACATCGACAAAGATTTGGCTTGGATTCACGAACAGAATAAAAACTACGGCGCTACCATCACCGATGTGAGCCCAGATTATAGCTTATTGGCGATTCAAGGTCCAAAAGCCACCGAAGCATTACAAAAACTCACCGCCGTGAACCTTTCTGAGATCCCTTACTACCATTTCGTAGAAGGAGAATTGGCTGGGTTACAGTTGATCATTTCTTGCACGGGTTACACCGGTGCGGGTGGATTTGAGTTGTATATTAAGAACGACGATGCGCGTGCTCTGTGGGATAAAGTATTTGAAGCAGGCGCAGAATTTGGCATCAAGCCGATTGGTTTGGGTGCCAGAGATACTCTGCGTTTGGAGAAAGGTTTTTGCTTGTACGGACACGACATCAACGACGAAACCTCTCCGATTGAAGCAGGTTTGGGATGGATCACGAAATTCAATCATCCTTTCATAATGAGCGAGCACCACCAGGCAATCAAAGAAAACAAGCCCACCAAGAAATTGGTAGGTTTTGAATTGGTCGATAGAGGCATTCCCCGTCAATACTACCCCTTGTGCGATGCAAGCGGCGCGGTAATTGGCGAAGTAACCAGCGGCACCATGAGTCCTAGCTTGAACAAAGCGATTGGCTTGGGCTACGTAAAGAGCGAATTCGCTGCAGCGGGTTCTGAAATTTACGTCGAGGTACGCGGCAAATTATTGAAAGCTACAGTTTGCAAGATTCCTTTTTCATAAGGATATCTAATCAAAATATTCAGGAGTTTTCTCCTATTAAAGCGAAAAAGGGGCGTGATTCACGCCCCTTTTTCTTTGATACGATTTTTCTAAACTGTAAATCAAACGTCAGCAATGGATTTAATTGTGTTATAGTATAGTATACCACTCTAAATCCATCAACATAGGATCTTTCGGTTGAATTTGTAATACATTGATTTTCATGGTAGTTTTGATGCAATCAAGTTAGTGGCACGTTTGTCTGCAATAAGATTTAACCATTTTAGATAAAAACCGTCAAAACACATATTTACAAATTTATGTTTATGAGATTATTGATATTAATGTCGTTGTTTTTTTCTCGTGTAACAAGGACAACACGAAAGAAAAGCCCACTCCTGTGGCTTATAGAATAACAAAGTCTGTCAATTAGAAGAAGATGGGCAAGTTCAATCAGGTGCTGTCTGTACCAAACTTAAAAATGTTTATGGAACGACAACAAGCAACCCCAATGCCTACTACCAAAGGTCATTACTTAATTTCACAAATGGGTTTAAATCTGATATTTTATTTGTTCAAGGACTAAATGACACTCCCATTCAAATGTATTCTTGGCCAACTTTTAAACAAGACGTATTAAGTTGTAAAAATTGTCAAAATAGACAGTTTGTTGAGATTATTGGTGGTGAACACGGTTCCCTGTTCGAAAGTCCAACAGCAAAGACTGAATTTAATAACTTCATCAACAGCCACTAGTGAAAAAACTGTTGTAAGCTACCCCGAAACAGTACGTTTTAAAAATTTGAATGGTAGCCAAGAATGTGGCTTTCAAACAAGAAAGTTTTACCGAACAACCCAATCAATCAAACCGTAGCGCCTCAATCGGGTCCAAGCGCGAAGCGCGACTCGCTGGATATAAACCTGCGCCCAGTCCCACCACAATGCAGACCACAACGGCGAGCAGCATCCACTCCCAGGGAGCGACAAACCCTGCGCCAAGGGCCACGCCAACCAAATTGCCGATGATCAAGCCCAGCAGAATTCCGCCGGCACCACCAATCTGGCAAATCACAACCGCCTCAATCAAAAACTGATTCTTTATCTGTTTTGCCGTAGCACCCAAAGCCTTTCTCAAACCGATTTCTTGGGTACGCTCGGTAACAGAAACCAACATAATATTCATCAAACTAACAGCCGCACCCAACAAAGTAATAATCGCGATCACCGTACCAACCCCCGATACCATTTTGATATTCTCCAGCGCTTCCTTAGCCATCGCCGTGCTTTGCTGAATCACAAAATTCTCGTCTTCGCCGGGTTTTAAACGCTTAATTCTGCGCATCAACGTATAGGCCTCGCTCATGCTTTCGTCCAAATCCAGCACCTTGTCAACCGCCACGTTTATCATACAATTGTCCTGCATGTTTTTCATATCGCGCTTGGCACGGGTAATCGGCACAAAAATCACTCGATCGCCACCGCTCATCCCCATGCTCGAGCCCTTGGTTTGCAACGATCCAACCACGCGATACGGCTTGCCATTCACAGAAATCACCTGATTGATAGCCCTTCCCATTTTATCGGAGCCGGGAAACAATTTATCTACGATTTCTTGACCAACCACAACCACAGGTACCGCGCGAATTACTTCGTTATCAGTAAATGTCCGCCCAGCCCCCAATTCGTAATTCGCCGTTTTTAAATAATCTTCATCGATTCCAATGACCCGAACGTTGGGGTTGGTTTCGGCCGACTGAAAGGAGGCCTTCCCTGTAAAATCTGCATTGATACTCAGGGCAACCGTGGAATTCTTCCCCTCCATCCGCTTTTGAAACTCCCAAGCCTCATCAAACGTAAGCCGCGTATTGTCGTTCACTTCCCCATATCGCTTCACACCCCCCGCATTTTTTATCGTAAAACTCTGAGATCCCATTTTGCTAAAGGTCTTCGTCACGGCAATTTGCATCGCACTGATGCTCGTGAGGATGCCAACCAACGCCGCAATCCCAATCGCAATAATACTAGAAGTGATTACAGCCCTCGTAGCATGGGCTTTTACCGAACCCAGTCCTTGTTTAATATTTTCGGCGAACATCGACATCAGAACCGATCCCTAAGATCAAGAAAACGACTGTCCGCAGCCGCAAGTAGACGATGCATTGGGGTTATTGAATGAAAACCCGCGATTTGCAAGGCCATTTTCCCAATCCACTTCCATTCCCAGCACATACATTACGTGGGCTTTGTTCATCACAGTTCTTATCCCGTCAACGTCGTAAATGGTATCACCCTCTTCTTTTTTGTCGAATGCCAGCAAATAGCTCATACCCGAGCAACCTCCACCTTTCACTCCGATGCGCAAATACTGATCATTGCTCAATTCCAAACTCGCTTGAAGTCGGTGCAATTCAGCCAAGGCAGAAGACGTAAATTTCAGTGGGGCGGTTTCAACGGTAGAAATGATAGTTTCCATAAATACAAATTTAAGACAATCGGAAAGGATTCTGCATAAACTTCTCGACGAACGGATTGTATCTTTGCCCAATGGATATACTCACGATGATTTCCCCGATGGCAATTTTTCCCGCTGGAACGGATATGATTTTCATTCTTTGTATGATTGTATTGCCGGCGTTATTGGTGTTTTTGACAGCCCAATATATGATGAAACAACACGTTTTGAACAGTGTACAATTGATAAAAATTGAAATATTAAAAACAAATCACCAGAGCTTCACTCCATTGAAACTTCAGGCCTATGAAAGGATTGCATTATTTTTGGAGCGAACGAGCATTCCTGTTTTGATTCAAACCTATGCACAGGTAGATCAAACAGCCCGCGGCTTCGCCGCGGCCGCCTCACACGCCATCAAAGAAGAATACAACTATAATGTATCCCAACAAATCTATGTAAGTTCGCAAATGTGGATCCTCATAAAAGCCATCAAAGAACAACACCTTCAATTATTCCAAAATATCACCGCTTCACTCCCTCCCGAAGCCACCGCCGCTGATTTAAGTCGGAAACTCATTGAATACCTCCAATCTATGGAAATTCAACCCCAAGATCGCGGTTTGGAATTTATGAAAAATGAAATCGCCTTAACTCTTGGCCAATAATGAAAGCATTGTAACCATGTCTGATGATAAGAAAAATAACAGCGGACTTCCCATTGCTAAAGTGTACGGCCCCGCCGATCTTGAACAACCCGGTCAATTCCCCTATACACGCGGCGTAAAGACCGACATGTATCGAGGCAGACTATGGACGATGCGTCAGTATGCCGGATTCTCAACCGCCGAAGCATCAAACGAAAGATATCACTACCTGCTCAACCAAGGAACAACCGGACTTTCCGTAGCCTTTGACCTTCCCACACAAATCGGATACGACTCCGATCATCCAATGAGCGAAGGAGAAGTAGGAAAAGTGGGTGTAGCCATCGATTCGCTGGCGGACATGGAGGCCCTCTTTAAAGGAATCAAATTGCAAGATGTCACCACAAGCATGACCATCAACTCTACCGCATCCACCCTACTTGCGATGTACGTTGCTTTGGCAAAAAAACAAGGAGCCGACCTCAGCAGAATTGGGGGAACCATACAAAACGATATATTAAAAGAATACGCCGCGCGAGGTACCTATATTTACCCAGTAAGACCCAGCATGCGTTTGATTACAGACATCTTTGAATGGTGTAGTCAAGAACTCCCCCGCTGGAATACCATTTCTATCAGCGGATATCACATTCGTGAAGCCGGATCCACCGCCGTCCAAGAACTGGCATTTACAATCGCCAACGGAAAAGCTTACGTAGAAGCAGCCAAGAAAAAAGGACTGGATGTCAACGTGTTTGGCAAACGATTGAGCTTCTTCTTTAATGCACACAACGATTTCTTTGAAGAAGCAGCCAAGTTTAGAGCCGCAAGAAGAATATGGGCCAAAATCATGAAAAGCATGGGCGCAACCAACCCAGATGCCATGATGCTGCGTTTCCATACCCAAACAGGAGGATCTACGCTAACCGCCCAACAACCCGAAAATAATATCGCTAGAGTTACCATTCAAGCATTAAGCGCCGTTTTGGGTGGTACCCAAAGTCTTCATACCAACGGATTTGATGAGGCACTAAACTTGCCCACCGAAAAAGCTGCACGAATTGCGCTGCGTACACAGCAAATCATTGCCAATGAAAGCGGAGCAACCAGCACCGTGGATCCATTGGCCGGGTCTTACTATGTTGAACACCTTACGGATACTTTGGAATTGGAAGCAATGAAATTGATACAACTCATCGATGAGATGGGTGGTTCTGTTGCCGCCTTAGAAGCCGGCTGGATGCAAGAACAAATTGCCCGAAGTAGCTATGAATCCCAAAAATCAATCGAAAATGGTGGACAAATTCTAGTTGGAGTGAACGCTTTTACTTCCAAAGAATCTGAAATCATGCCGTCATTCAAAATAAATGATAGCATTCGGGTTCAACAAAGCGAAAAAATCGCCCAAGTCAAAGCGACCCGAAATGATGAAATTTTTTCGTCGGCCATCAAAAATCTATACGATGCTAGTGGAACAGAAACCAACTTAATGCCCCATATTCTGAACTGTGTAGAGGGATATGCCACATTGGGAGAAATTGCTGATATACTGAGAAATAGGTTTGGAGAATACCAAGGATGAACAATTGTTGTAACGGACATTTAACATACCAATATGTCCCTTACGAAAAAAAATTATAAAACAAGTAAAAAAAATTAGCAGTTTGTGAATTTTGTCTTTTTATTAGCACTTTGGTTGATAGGTGGAGCAGACCTTCAATTTAAAACTCAGTAAATTATCATTAGTTAAACCCATTATCAAAGCACAAAATGACCGACAAAAAGGCACACGAAGTTTCTTGGCAAGAATGCCTTACAATCATCAAAGACAATGTAACTCCGCAGAGCTACAAAACTTGGTTTGAACCAATCAAAGCAATTCGTTTAACAAACAAGGTCCTTACGATTCAAGTGCCTAGTCAATTCTTCTATGAATGGTTAGAAGAACACTATGTCCAACTGCTTCACAAAACGCTAAAAAAAATTATTGGTCCCTCTGCCAAATTGGAATACAATATCATCGTGGAAACCTCTGCCCCAGGCCACGACACTACGCCTTACACAATTAACCTTCCCACTGGAAGCAATAGTACCAAATCAGTACAAAACGAATTAGGTATGCCTATCAATCTTGATACGCCCATCAAAAATCCGTTCATCATTCCTGGTTTGAAGCGAATGAATATTGATAGTCAGTTGAATCCGCGTTACACGTTTGATAATTTCGTGGAAGGTGATTGCAACAAATTGGCGAGAAATGCAGGTTTAGCAATTGCGCAAAAACCCGGGGGAACAGCTTTCAACCCCCTAATGGTTTTTGGTGGCTGCGGACTAGGTAAAACCCATTTGGCCCATGCCATTGGAAACCTCATCAAGCAAACCCACAAACAAAAAATTGTGGTCTTTGTCAGCGCCGAGAAATTCATCAATCAGTTCATCGATTCAGCCAAACAAGGAAATAACAATCAGTTCATCAATTTTTACCAATACCTAGATGTATTGATCGTAGACGATGTTCAGTTTTTTGCAAAAAAAGAACGTACCCAAGAAATATTCTTTCAAATTTTCAATCACTTACACCAAAATGGTAAACAGATCATCCTTACCTGTGATCGTGCACCAAAGGATTTGAAAAACATGGACGAGCGCCTGTTATCTAGATTCAAATGGGGCTTAAGTGCCGATTTGAACACGCCTGACTTCGATACCCGCGTTTCTATTTTGGAAAATAAAATGTACCAAGATGGTATTACGCTAAATCGCGACGTGATAGAATATTTGGCACATAACATCGATACAAACGTACGTGAGCTCGAAGGCGCTTTGATTTCTTTGTTGGCGCAAGCGAGTCTTACCCGCAAACAGTTGGACTTGAACCTTGCCAAGCAGATCGTGAAGAATTTTGTGAAAAATTCAACCCGCGAAATCAGCATCGATTATATTCAAAAATTGGTTTGTGACTTCTACAATATTCCTGTTGAGGCCGTAAAATCCAAAACCCGTAAGCGCGAAATTGTACAAGCACGTCAGATTGCTATGTATTTCACCAAAGACCTCACCAAGGCATCTTTAAAGAATATTGGTATATTCTTTGGCGGTCGAGACCACTCTACGGTGATTCATGCTTGTCAGACTGTGAATGATTTAATTGATACTGATAAAAAATTCCGTCACGACGTAGAAGAAATTGAGAAGCGAATCAAAATCAACACCTTCTAATTTCATCTTTCACTCCATCTAGGATCCGCATGCCTAAGTTCCACCAATCAATGCGTTTCGCATTAAACGGACTAATCATTTTGCTCCGTAAAGAACGCAATTTCCGCATCATGGGAATCGTTTCCGTAATTGTTGTGATTGTTGGATATAGCCTTGATTATTTTGGCGAACACCTCAACCGTTTCGAATGGGCCATTTTATGGTGTGCCATGGGATTGGTGTTTGTCTCTGAAGGCCTCAACACTGCCTTAGAAACAACCATTGATGTTATACATCCAGAACAAAATCCTATGATTGGTCGCGCAAAAGACATGGCCGCTGGCGCCACATTAGCAGCAAGTTTTGTTGCTATAATTGTCGGGATCTACATCTTTGGCCCACATGTAATGTCGATTCTGGGCAATTAAAGTCCCAACTCTTTGCGCTGTTTTGCATCGATTTCACTCGGTGCATCAATCATCACATCCCGTCCGCTGTTGTTCTTAGGGAATGCGATATAGTCACGGATACTTTCCGAACCACCGAACAAACTACACAAACGATCAAATCCCAAAGCGATACCTCCGTGTGGTGGTGCACCGTATTCAAATGCTTTCATGAGGAATCCAAACTGCGCTTGGGCTTCTTCTTTGCTAAATCCCAACAAGTCAAACATCATTGATTGCAATCCCCGATCAAAAATCCGGATTGAACCTCCACCTACCTCTACACCATTGATAACCATATCGTAGGCATTGGCTCTTACAGCACCTGGATCTGTATGCATCAATTCCACATCATCTGGCAAAGGACTTGTAAATGGATGGTGCATTGCATGCCAACGCCCACTTTCCTCGTCGTGCTCCAATAACGGGAAATCTAAAACCCACAATGGCTTATAATTAAAAGGATCTCTCAAACCCAACTCGCTACCTATCAACAAACGCAATTCATTCAACTGCTTGCGTGTTTTATTCATTTCACCTGCTAGCAATAAAATCAAATCGCCAGGTTCGGCACCAAAGGCTTCCCTCCATGCAGATAAAGCTTCCGCATCATAAAACTTGTCGACAGAACTTTTTGCCGAGCCATCGGCTTCAATTCTGCAATAAACCAACCCTTTGGCACCAATCTGAGGTCGTTTTACAAAATCCGTGAGACCATCCAATTGTTTACGGGTATAGGATCCCGCGCCTTTGGCACAAATACCAATTACAGAATCCACAGAATCAAAAACTACAAAATCTTTACCGCTCACCAAATCCACTGCAGACTCAGGGCTTTTTAGCTCCACAAACTGCATATCAAAACGAATATCTGGCTTATCACATCCATACAAACGCATTGCATCGGCATATGTCATGCGTGGAAAGGTCTCAAAATGCACACCTTTCACCTCGGCAAATAAGTGCTTTGCCAACCCTTCAAATGTATTTAATATATCCTCGCGCTCCACGAAACTCATTTCACAGTCGATTTGTGTAAACTCTGGCTGGCGGTCCGCACGCAAATCCTCGTCTCTGAAACATTTCACGATCTGAAAATACTTATCAAATCCACTCACCATCAGCAACTGCTTAAATGTCTGAGGACTTTGGGGCAATGCATACCACTGGCCTGGATTCAAACGAGATGGCACCACAAAATCGCGAGCTCCTTCGGGTGTGCTTTTTATCAATACTGGCGTTTCTACCTCTAAAAACTGATCATTACTCAAATAATTGCGAATTTTCTGCGCAAGCAAATGCCTCATTTCCAAATTGGCGCGCACCACATCCCTACGCAAATCCAAATAACGATATTGCATACGAATATCATCGCCGCCATCCGTTTCATTCTCAATGGTGAAAGGCGGGGTTTTCGCTTGATTTAACACCTTCAATTCTGATACTACGATTTCAATTTCTCCTGTAGAGATCTGTTTATTCTTTGACTCCCGCTCAGCAACCTGCCCTACCACTTGGATGACATACTCACGTCCCAACTCACCTGCTTTCTTCAACATCTCCGCGCTGTAGGCTTCATTAAATGATAGTTGTGTGATTCCGTAACGATCCCGCAAATCAACGAAGGCCATTGAACCCATCAAACGGATTTTGGCTACCCAACCAGAAAGGGTAACCGTATTACCAACGTGCGAAATACGCAATTCACCACAAGTATGCGAACGAAACATAAATGCAAAAATACAACCTCGGGAACGAAATCCCGTGGCCAAAAATGCCAAAGAAAATTATCTTATTGCGAATCGGGCCAACCTTGGGCTTTTATTTCAAATTGGTTGTCGGATTTCGTACGCAACATATTCTTAGATGTCACGTCGGTAGCATAGCCAATCACAGTAAAATCGGGCATCGTTTTGATTTTTTCATAATCGGCCTGACCCACAGTGAAAAGCAATTCATAGTCTTCTCCTCCATTCAACGCCACAATACTCGGATTCAAATCAAACGTCAACGCGGTATCAATTGTCTGCGAATCAATTGGCAATTTCTCCTCGTAAATATGAAATCCACAGCCGCTGGCCTTTCCCATATGATGCAATTCAGAAGCTACACCATCGCTCACATCAATCATACTTGTGGGTTTCACATCCAAAATCTTCAATAATTCAATTACGTCTTTGCGGGCCTCCGCTTTCAGCTGTCGGCCCACGATATAATCGTACTGCTCTAAATCCGGCTGCATATTTGGCACTTCCAAGAACACGCGTTTCTCTCTTTCCAAAATTTGCAAACCCATATAAGCGCCACCCAAATCACCGCTCACCACCAACAAATCTCCCACTTGGGCGCCGCCGCGATAAACAATTTTATCTTTTGACACTCGGCCGTAGGCCGTCATAGATATCACCAATCCGCTTTGTGATGTTGTTGTATCACCGCCAACCAAATCAACCCCAAAATGTTCGCAAGCGATTTGCATTCCCGCATACAATTCTTCCACGGCCTCCAATGAAAAACGATTACTCAAACCCAAACCCACCAAAACCTGATCAGCCATTCCATTCATCGCATAAATATCACTAATTGCAACAGAAATTGCCTTATAGCCAAGATGCTTTAACGGATGAAAACTCAAATCAAAATGGACCCCTTCTAGCAGTAAATCAGTCGTTAACAAACCAAAATGATCCCCGCAATCCACAACAGCACAATCATCGCCAATCCCTTTAACGGTCTTAGAATTTTTAACATCAAAATGCTGTGAAAGATGCTGAATGAGACCAAACTCACCCATCGCGCCTATCTCTGTACGCTCACTGTTATCAAACATTTTACAAAGATACGCACTACAACGCCACGCAAACATTCTTCACCTCAGTAAAGAATCGCATCGCTTCCAATCCGCCCTCTCTGCCCACGCCACTGCTTTTCACACCGCCAAACGGAGTCCGCAAATCCCTGAGCAACCAGCAATTGATCCATACGATTCCCATCTGTAACTGTGCCGCTAGCTGATGAGCACGCGTCAGATGTTGCGTCCAAACCGTAGCCGCCAGCCCATATTCTGTGGCATTCGCCATCGCCAAAACCTCTTCCACCGAATCAAAAGGAGTAATCGTAATCACCGGGCCAAAAATCTCTTCCATATTGCATCGCGCATCAAAAGGCAAGCCCTCCAAAATGGTTGGAGCGATATAATATCCGCCCTCAAACCCCTCTGGATGCAAGGCTCCACCGCCACATAAAACAGTTGCCCCCTCCTCTTTTGCCAATTCTATATAACCCAAAACCTTTTCATAATGGGGCTTCGATACGATGGCTCCCACGCGCGTCTCCGCATGCAATGGATCGCCCACCTTCATCTTCAAAACCTCAGCAACCAAAGCTGATTTCACACTTTCATACGCGCTGCGCTCCACAAAAACCCGACTTCCGCACAAACAAATCTCACCCTGATTCATAAAAGAACTGTTTACCGTTGTCTTAATCGCCTTATCCATATCGGCATCGGCAAAAATGATATTCGGATTCTTTCCGCCCAATTCCAAGCTCACTTTCTTAAACATGGGTCCTGCAACACTTGAAATATGCTTTCCCGTCACCGTGCCACCCGTAAACGATATCGCCTTGATTTTTGGATGCTCTACGATGGCCTGACCTACGCTACCACCCAACCCATTAACGATATTTAGCACGCCATTTGGCAATCCAGCCGACGAACAAATTTCGCCCAACATCGCAGCCGTAACCGGAGTAAATTCACTTGGCTTGGCCACCACACAATTCCCCGCTGCCAAGGCTGGCGCGATTTTCCAAGTAAATAGATATAATGGCAAATTCCAAGGGCTGATACAACCCACAACGCCAATTGGAGTGCGCAAAGTATAATTGATGGCCTTGTTTTCCATTGCATGACTTTCACTGGCAAACTGCATCGCCGCCGTTGCGAAAAATCTAAAATTCTGCCCGGCACGAATCATCTCATTCTTAGCCAACCACAAAGGCTTGCCTTGGTCGTTGCTCTCCGCCAAAGCCAAAGTATCACGCAGACTATCTATCCCTTCGGCGATGGCATTCAAAATCTTAAACCGCTCCTCGGCAGGGGTAATACTCCACGATGGAAATGCCAGAGCCGCCGCTTCATAAGCATCAGCTACATCAGACGCATCTGAGTTGGCGATGTTGCCATAAACGTTTCCTGTTGCGGGGTTGTAATTGTCCAAAACCGACCCATTATTGGCCGCTTTCATCTCCCCATTGATGTAGTTTAATATGTTCATCTTCCGTTAATTAGAAAATCACTGTTGTTAATTTCGATGTAAATTTCGTACGATTTCTCAGACGACCAAATGGCATTTTCTATAACCTGGATTCCATATCCCTTTCTGGGTTGAAATGAAATTCTCAAATCTCTATCCATATACCAACTGCGCTGAATCACCGTCCACTGCATGATTTCAATTTTCCCTTTGCGATACGTTACCATCAACTCCTGCAACTCTGCCGCCGTATCCCTGGCATTCATTCTTACAATTTTCAACGCCCCCGATTCATCAATCGTAGTGTCATAAGCGGGCTGCGTCTTTGATTTTTTCGCTAACGCAAACACGGACCATGTCCGAATGGCTTCCAATTCATTGTTCCAGTCCAAACTATCTAGGAATTCTGTCTCCACCTTTTCACCTGCGGTCACCGTTTTTGTGATCCCGGGTTGAACTTTCTGCAACCAATCAATTTCATTTTGCGCAAATCGAGCAAAAGAATCGGGTTCTGCCGCAGCATCTATGTGAGAATCCTTTCCGCAGCCCATCAAAAACGAACCAATAACAAACATCAAAAACAACATTCGCACAATCCAATTTCGTCCAAAAATCTGAGATAATTCTCTCAATTTGATGCTATTGACAATCATAAAATCAATGATTTACCTGTCATTTCCAACGGCTGAACCACGCCCAACATTTGTAAAATGGTTGGCGCCACATCGGCCAGTATTCCATGACGTAAATCCTGCTCTTTTTCTTGGGTTACCCACCAAACGGGGACCGGATTTGTTGTATGCGCAGTATTCGGCGTTCCATCATCGTTAACGGCTACATCCGCATTCCCATGATCTGCCAAAATGATAAATTCATATCCCATTTCTTCACCCACCTCTACCAAACGCTGCAAGCATGCATCAACGGTTTCCACTGCTTTAACAATTGCGGAATAAACGCCCGTATGACCCACCATATCGACATTGGCAAAATTCAAACAAACAAAATCGTATTGCTCTTGCTGCATTTTCTCCAAAGCGCGTTCGGTTAATTCCACAGCGCTCATTTCTGGCTGCAAATCATAGGTAGCCACTTTTGGCGATGGCACCATCAATCGCTCCTCTCCTTCGAACACAAGTTCCCGACCTCCTGAGAAAAAAAAGGTAACATGGGGATATTTTTCTGTTTCCGCCGCGCGCAACTGTCGGAGCCCCGCCATCGAAATCACTTCCCCTAAAGTCTGCTGCAAATTGTCGTTTTCAAACAAAACACCCGCAATTTTATATTTAGCATCGTATTGAGTAAGGGTATAATATTCCAACTTAAATTTCTTCATCCCATGGGACGAAATATCTTCTTGGGTCAATGCGCGAGTAATCTGACGACCGCGATCGGTTCTAAAATTTGCATTTATCACAACATCGTTTTCCGCCAATAACCCTTCATTTCCAGGCAAAAAACGAAGCGGATTCATGAACTCATCGGTAATCCCATCCCCATATTCTTGGTGAATGGATTCAATTGAATTAACAGCTTTTCCGGTGCCGTTCACGAGCAAATCGTAGCAAACTTTTACTCTTTCCCAACGCTCATCGCGATCCATCGCATAGTACCGACCCACTACTGTGCTAATTTTAGCGGTAGTATTAGAAATTGCAGATTGCAAATCCGTTAAATAACCAAATCCCGATCTTGGATCCGTATCTCTTCCATCCAAAAAAGCGTGAATATAAATATTTTTCAATCCGTAATCATGGGCGATATTACAAAGTTTTTTGATGTGTTCGACGTGTGCATGCACGCCGCCATCACTCAACAAACCTATAATATGGAAGCCGCGATTCCCCGCTTTGGCAGACGCCATTGCCTTGAGTAAAACCGGGTTTTTTGCCACTTCGTTTTGATCAAATGCTTTATTAATTTTGGCCAACATCTGCCAAACAACACTACCCGCGCCCAAATTCATATGCCCTACCTCAGAATTGCCCATTTGGCCTTCTGGCAAACCTACATTTTCTCCATCCGTACGCAATGTTGCATTTGGAAATCTCGCAAATAAAGAATCCGTAAATGGCGTAATCGCCTGATTAATGGCGTCCGAATACGAGCCATTACCCAACCCCCAACCATCCAATACCACCAAAGCCACTTTTTTAACCATAACACAAAGGTACAACAGGCTATAATTGTATGAAGTAAAATCACGATATTTGTGTCATGATTTTACACTTTCAATCCCCCGCAA
>NSIB01000034.1 GCA_002737625.1 Flavobacteriales bacterium
TGGATTTGGTGAGTTTTTGAAGATGAAAGCGGGGATACGCAAGGGAACCTATTTGTATCGTGGTAGTCTCACAAATAAAAATTTGGCTGATAAATTTGGCATCAAATACCACGACATCGATTTAATGGTGGGTTTATTTATGTAATTCGATTTAACCGATTTGGTGATGTATTTTATCGGCTGTTATGCCCGAAAAATGGGTTTCAACGCGACTAGCATGGGTATCGGTGATTAAAATCTGACCAAAAGAAGTTTCGCCTATTAACTCGATGAGTCGCTGCGCCCGATCGGCATCAATTTTCTCGAAAATATCATCGAGTAACAGCAATGGACATTTCTGTGTGATGGATTGAAAGTATCTATATTGGGCTAGTTTTAGGGCTATGATGAAGCTTTTGATTTGGCCCTGGGAACCGAATTTCTTTAATGGCAATCCATCCAAATTGAATTGTAAATCGTCTTTGTGAATGCCAAAGGTAGTCCGTTGCGCGGCGGAGTCTATCCTATGATTGTTATATAAAATATCAGCAAAATTGTCTTCCGCAAGAGCACTTTCGTATTCTAATTCTGGCGTTTCCTTGCCTTGACTTAAATCTTTGTAGATCGGTACAAAAAATTGCAATAATTTCTCGATAAACTCTTTTCTCTTGGCATGAATGAGTTCCCCCGTTGGAATGAGTTTGGAATCAAAACTACCCAGTAAATCAGGGTCAATGAATCGTCCTTGCATGTTTTTAAGCAAAGCATTTCTTTGGTCCAAGGATTTTTTATAGGTGCTTAAATTTTGAAGATAGGCGGCATCAATCTGACATAAACTTAGGTCGATGAATTTTCTCCGATCCTCGCTACCACTTAAAACCAAGTCGATATCGTAAGGTGTAATAAAAACCGTTTGAATCAATCCAATATGATCCAGCAATCGTGGATAGGGTTTGTCGTTCTTCTTGATGGTCTTTTTACCCGTTTCAAATTGCACCAGAATTTCGGCGGGCATTTCACCTTCGAATTTCCCTTTAATAGTGAAAAAGGTTTGTTGATGCTGTATGATTTGACTGTCGATGCCGTTGAAATAACTTTTGGCGTTGGCCAGATAATGCACCGCATCCAAAATGTTGGTTTTTCCAATGCCATTGGCCCCGGTGATCGTATTTATACCATTGCAAAATTCCAGCGATAGCTCGTTGTGGTTCTTGAATTGGAATAACTGTAATTTGGATAAATACACATGGCAAAAGTAATTCAAATGGTCGGAATGCTATTAATTTTGAGGCGGTTTGAGTTATGCCAAATTGTCCACAATGCGGATGGGATTTTTTCTTTTGATTTAACTTCGTTACTTCAATCGCATGCCAGTTTTTTCTCATTTACACGTCCATACGCAATACTCGTTATTAGACGGGGCAGCTAGTATCAAAAGCTTGGTAAAAAAAGCCAAGGCTGATGGTATGCCAGCCTTGGCAATCACTGATCATGGGAATATGTTTGGCGCCTTTGAATTTTATCAAGCTGTGACTGCTGAAGGATTGTTGCCGGTAATTGGCTGTGAGTTCTACGTGGTAGAAGATCGATTTCAAAAATCCTTTACTCAAGGTTCAAAAGACAAGCGATATCATCAACTATTATTGGCGAAAAATCAAAAGGGTTATGCAAATTTGAGTAAGCTCTGTTCTCTGGGTTATTTGGAGGGGTTGTATAGCAAATATCCTCGAGTTGATCGCGCTTTGATCGAACAATACAGTGAAGGATTGATAGCCACAACGTGTTGCATTGGTGCGCAAGTGCCGCAAGCAATATTATGGAAAGGAGAGGAAGAGGCCGAAAAGGTTTTTTGTTATTGGCACAGGATTTTTGGCGACGATTATTACATTGAGCTTCAACGGCACGGGCTTGAGAATTTGGATGGCACGGGCATTTCTCAAGAGGATATCAATCAAACATTGTTGAAATTCGGTAAAAAGTACAACGTGCATGTGATTGCTACCAATGATTCTCATTATACCGAGAAAAAGGATGCCAACGCTCATGATATTTTGTTGTGCATCAATACAGGAGAATTTCAAAGTACACCAAAGGCTACTAACGAAGAAGGAGGCAAAGGATTTCGATTTGGGTTTCCCAATGATGAATTCTTCTTTAAATCACAAGCCGAAATGGCGGCGCTTTTTCATGATATTCCAGAGGCTTTGGACAATACCAATCGATTGTTGTCTACCATTGATCCGCCAAAACTTTCAAGAGATATCGTACTTCCAAATTATGAATTACCCATTGGCTTTGACGACCAAAATGTTTTCCTAAAGCATTTGGCTTATGCCGGATGTATGAAGCGATATGGTGGTGTGATTCCCTTGCCTGTTCAAGAAAGATTGGATTTTGAATTAAATACCATTACCCATTCTGGTTTTGCGGGTTACTTTTTGATTGTTCAGGATTTCACAACCGCAGCCCGAGAAATGGATGTTTGGGTTGGGCCTGGAAGGGGTTCGGCTGCTGGAAGTTTGGTGGCTTATTGTTTGGGAATTACCAATGTGGATCCTGTAAAATATGATTTGCTTTTTGAGCGTTTCTTGAATCCTGAAAGGGTGAGTATGCCCGACGTGGATATTGACTTCGATGATCAAGGTCGGGATCGTGTGATACAATATGTTGCCAAAAAATACGGTGAACGTCGCATCGCGCAAATTATCACCTACGGAACAATGGCGGCCAAGAGTGCGATTCGCGATGTAGGTCGTGTGTTGCAATACCCTTTGCAGAGTACAGATCGATTATCCAAATTGGTGGTTGGGAATTTAAATTTGCAAACGCTGTTGCATGCGAATCCTGATGATTTAGCAAAAGATGATTCTAAAAACTTAAAGCCCGAAGAAATCGATGCGATTCGAGAAATTCAGAGGGTATATAAAGGTAAAGACGATGCGTCCAAGGTGCTTCACGATGCTGAAAAACTAGAAGGCAGTGTAAGGAATACTGGTGTTCACGCTTGTGGTATTATTATCGCATCGCAGGACATTGAGGATTTAGTACCAGTGGCATTGTCGAAAGAATCGCAATGGATTCAAGTGCAGTATGATGTCAACCAGATTGAAAAAGCGGGCTTACTCAAAATGGACTTTTTGGGTTTGAGTACGCTTACAATCATGAAGGATGCCATTAAATTGATTAAAGAAACAACGGGCGATGTGATTGAGTTGGATTTGATCCCATTGGATGATGTCAAAACGTATGAGTTGTTTCAGCGCGGCGATACCAATGGTGTTTTTCAGTTTGAAAGTCTGGGGATGCAAAAGTATATGCGCGAGCTCAAGCCAACGCAGTTTGGGGATTTGATTGCGATGAATGCTTTGTATCGACCGGGGCCGTTAAAGTATATCCCAGATTTCATTGATAGAAAGCATGGCAGAAAGCCCGTAGAGTTTGACCTTCCTGAAATGGAGGATTACCTAAAGGAAACGTATGGAATTACGGTTTACCAGGAGCAGGTGATGTTGCTGAGTCAGAAAATCGCAGGGTTTTCTAAAGGAAAAGCCGATGAGCTGCGTAAGGCCATGGGTAAAAAGAATAAGAGCATTATCGACAAATTGAAGGGTGACTTCATGGCTGGGGCAACGGAGAAAGGGTTTCCAGAAAAGGTGTTGGAGAAGATTTATTCCGACTGGGAGGAATTTGCACAATACGCATTTAATAAATCACATTCTACTTGTTATGCAGTTATCGCGTTTCAAACGGCTTACCTAAAAGCCAATTACCCGGCTCAATTTATGGCGGCGGTGTTGAAGAGCAACATGGGTGATATCAAAAAAATTACCTTCTACATGGAAGAATGCCACAAGCAGGATATCAAAGTGTTGGGCCCGGATTTGAATGAAAGTAGGAGTGTGTTTACGGTGACAAAGAGCGGTCAGATCCGTTTTGGATTGAGTGCAGTGAAAGGCGTGAGTGAAGTTGCGGTGAATGAACTATTAAAGGAACGGGACGAAAAAGGGCTGTTTAAGAGTTTGTTTGATTTGTCGACCCGCGTAAATCTGCGATCTGTGGGTAAGCGAACATTGGAATCAATGGCCAAAGCGGGTGTATTCGATTTTGATCTCCGATATCATAGGGCACAATATGTGAGGGAAGATAGCAACGGCGTAAATGGGATTGAATTGGCGGTGAGATATGGTAGCAGAATTCAGCATGAGCGCTTCACGGGCCAGATGGGTTTGTTTGGTGGCGGTGCAAACTTGGATAATGTAGAGCCGAAGTTGCCTCAGGTAGAGAAAATGACCTTGCTAGAGGAATTGAAAGAGGAAGAAGAATTGGTAGGGGTGTTTTTAAGCAAGCATCCATTGGATAATTTTAAATTTATCTACGATAGCATCGTTACGCATTCCGTTAAAGAATATCGGGAAAATCTTGAAAATAAGTCGCCCATTGTTTTTCAGATGATGGGAATCATAACCAGTACCAAAGAGTTTATGAGTCAGAAAGGGTATCCCTATGCAAGATTTAACTTTATGGATTACTCGGGAACGGTGGAAATTTCTATTTTCACAGATAAGTATTTGAAATTCAAGAATTTAATCGACAAAGATTATATATTATTGATTCAAGGTCAGACAGACTATTCCAAAGCCAAGGATGAAATGCGTTTGAATATTAACGCCATGCAGTTGGTTTCAGATATAGATGCAATGGCATTATATAGATCGGTTAACATAGAGATGAAGCCCTTAGACTTGGAACAGGGAAAGCACCAAATTGTAAGCGATGTATTGAGTCAGTTTCCGGGAAAATGTCCGCTGTATTTCAATTTTTATGATCCCGATGATAACATGACAGTGCGCATGGTTTCAAAGGCAGGTTTGAATTTTGTTTCTGAGGTGAGAGAAATGTTGGATGAGATGGCAGTGAAATATGCAACCAAATTGGATGATCGTTGGATCCCTGAAAGAAAAGATGAAAGTCGCCGGTTTTACAATAGCTAGGAATGTCGTGAAGGCGGATTATCCTTTGCGGGAAGCGTTGCTTTCTGTATTGCCGCTCTGCGATGATTTTGTGATTGCGGTGGGGGATTCTGATGATGGCACCAAGGAGTATCTGCAGGCGATGCAAGAGCCAAAAATCCGATTGTTTGATACGATTTGGGATGACAATAAACGGGTGGGAGGTGCTGTTTTGGCAGACGAAACCAACAAAGCTTTGGCCCGTGTTGCGGCGGATGCCGATTGGCTAGTTTACATTCAGGCCGATGAGTGTTTACATGAAAAGTATATTCCGTTCGTGAAAGCGGCGATGGAAAAATACCTTTACGATGATGAGGTGGATGCCTTGTTGTTCGATTATCTCCATTTTTATGGGAACTATTCCATGGTTGGGGATTCAAGGCGTTGGTATCGCAACGAAATTAGAATCATCAAAAACCATAGAGACATCGTTAGCTGGAAAGATGCACAAGGTTTTAGAACGGCGGATGCGAAAAAACTAAAAGTGGCTCACTGCGGGGCTTGTATTTATCATTACGGCTGGGTGAAGCATCCCAAATTTCAGCAACAAAAACAAGCGCAGTTCCATCGGTTGTGGCACGACGATAAATATATGGTAGACAAGGTGTTGACATCGGAATCGTTCGATTATTCAAGTATCGATTCATTGAAGCATTTTCATGGAACCCACCCCGAAGTGATGATGTCGAGAATTGAAGCCATGGATTGGACGTTTGAGGTTGATCCAACAAAGAAGAATTTTGGTTTGAAAGCCAAGGTGTTGTATTGGATTGAGAAGACATTGGGCCTGAGGGTAGGAGAGTATAAAAATTATCAATTGATGCGATGAATGTAAACAAGAGAGTAATTGTAATTGGAGCGGGTGCTTCAGGATATTTTGCGGCCATTCGCATCAAGGAACTATGTCCAGCCGCGGAAGTGGTAATTATGGAAAAAACAGGCAAGACATTGGCTAAATTACGCATCAGTGGGGGTGGAAGATGCAATGTAACCCATGATGTAACGGGGAATGCTGATTTATTGGAGCATTATCCACGAGGAAGGAATTTCTTGAAGAAGGTCTTTTATCGTTGGGGCGTTCCTGAAACCCGCGAATGGTTTGAGAAAAATGGTGTTGAATTGAAGGTAGAAGAGGACGGGCGCATTTTTCCGGTGAGCGACTCATCCGAAACAGTTGCACAATTGCTTGAATGGAGGGCGAAAAAATTGGGTGTGGAACTGATGCTAAATTCTTCCGTGGTTACCATTGTTCCTATGCCCAAAGATGGCTTTTATCGCTGGCAAATTAATACAAATACTAGTGGTAATGAGATGGCAACGGATGTGGTAATGGCCATGGGCGGATTTCCTAAATTGTCTCAATACAATATGATTTCTAGCTTGGGAATTGAAATCGTTACGCCAGTACCGTCGTTGTTTACCTTCAATATTAACGAAACTACTTTGCATGACTTACACGGCGTCGCGGTTGTTGATGCAAAGGTGAAGTTGGTGGGCTATCCCGAGAGTTACAACGGTCCGTTGATGGTTACACATTGGGGGATTAGTGGCCCTGCCGTACTGAAAACCAGTGCATGGGCTGCCAGATGGCTCAATGAAAAAGCGTATGTCAACACCGTGTTGGTGTCTTGGGTGAATTTGTCTGAAGAAGAATTACGGCAACAATTGAATGAAAACATCAGATCAAATACCAAAAAAATGATTTCAAATTTGGGGATGGATGGTGTGCCTAAGAGATTGTGGGATTTTATTTTAAGTCGAGCTCAAACACCTGTGAGTAAGCAAAGTGCCGACTTAAGTAAATACGAATTCAATAAAATTGTTGAGAATGTGATTCGAATGCCATTTGAAGTGGATGGCAAAACAACGTTTAAGGAGGAGTTTGTAACAGCTGGTGGGATATCGCTCACTTCGGTTGATTCCAATACGATGGCAATTAAATCTCAGCAGGGGTTGTATGCAACCGGTGAGGTTCTAGATATTGATGGAGTTACAGGGGGATTTAACTTTCAAGCGGCTTGGTCAACGGCTGCAATCTTGGCGGAAGCAATTGCTAAGCAATAGAATAGCCAGTTTGTAATGAAAAAATGTTGCATAAAGTGTTAATCTTTATCAGTGAATTTATACCCTAAACCACGATGGCTTAAAAAGTATCTAGGATTTTTGATATCGGATTCAAAGTACTTTCTAAAAGCCAGAATAAAATTATCGATCGTTCTAGTACTTGGGAAAACGGTATAGCCCCAAACGGTTTTTAGAATTTCTTCACGCGTAACCACTTGTTCTTTTCTTTCTACGAGCAATCGTAATAGCTGAGCTTCTTTTTTGGTGAGTTTGAATTCGCCTTCAACACCGATTGCTTTGTATGTATTGAAATCTACATGGTTATTGCCAAACTGGAACTCCATGAAGTTGATGACAGCATCTTCTCGATGGGCTCGCATGAATATTTTTTGTACACGCAGCAATAATTCCTCTAGCTCGAATGGTTTGCTCATATAATCATCAGCGCCGGCTTTGAGTCCATTGATTCTGTCCTGGGCCGTATTCCCAGCTGATAATATCAAAATAGGGATGTTATTACTTGAAAGTCTAATGTGGTGAGTGGCGGTTAAGCCATCCATGCTCGGCATCATGATGTCCATAATAATCATGTCGAAACTCTCCGTCTTAATCTTATTGATTGCAACGGCGCCATGGGGAGCCAAAGTGACTCGGTATCCTTCGGCTTCTAAATTGATTTTTAATAATTCGGCGAGGTCTATTTCATCCTCTACGACTAAAATGCGGTAATTGCTCATTCCATTCTGAAGTCTTTAGCCTTAAAATTAATTACAAAAGTTGAACCTTTCGGATTGTTTGCTTGGACTTCGATGCGGGCATCATGGAGTTGAAGTATTTGGTTAACTAAATACAATCCCAGGCCTGATCCTGAACGACTGCGTGTCATTTCATTTCCCACTCGATAGAACTTTTCGAAAATCCTAGTTCTCTCTATTATAGGTATGCCGATGCCTTGGTCTGACATAAGGATTTGGCAATTTTCATGATTAATAATCAAACTCACGATGATATTAACGCCATTTGGTTCACTATATTTTATAGAATTAGTAAATAAATTAATAAATGCAATTTTTATCATATTACTATCGCAGTATATTAAAAAATTTGATGGTATTGCTAAACTAATTTTTAGTAATTGTTGGTCAGTGAATTGACAATCGACCAATGCTTTTTGAATAATATCCGAACAAAATTCCCATTTTTTCTCTGGTACAGGTAAGCTATTTTCGAATTGCGTGGCCAAAAGAACTCTTTCCATCATGCCCGAAAGTCTGTCGATGTTCTTCTTTGAAATATCTAAGACTCGATCCTGCGCCTCCATGTTTTTGTTGCGAATCACAGTCTCGATGGCAAGTTTCGCGGCAGCAATTGGAGTTTTTAATTCATGCGTAACCGCCATCATGAAGTTTGTCTTTTGAAGATTAAATCGAAGGATGCGATCTATGTAGATATACATCGCGAAAATGATGATTAAGGTGATAAGGCCAATGGCAATACCTTCACCGAGCCAAGCCATTGTTTTGCGATGTAGTCTCAATTCCAAGGCTTTTGCGACTTCTGGTTTAATTGAAATTTGAACTGTAACAATTTTTTTCAGGGTGTTGTAGGTGATAAAGGTTTTGAAATCGTTATAATTATTATTAACAAATAATAGTATTTTTTCGTTTAATAATTTAAATTCATTTTTAGAAACAACTTTACTTAAAAAATATTTATTTTCATGGTGGTATTCTACATTAAATTCCGTGGCAATGTCTTCAATACAAATCCGTTGTTCAGAGCTTAGAATTTTCTGTTCCAGAAGAAATTCCGTTTTACTGTATTTTAGCAATGAGAAAGTCCACCAACCCAAAGCGGCAATCATATAGCTAGCAATAAAGATGGCAATTCCAGTAAGTATTTTTCTTTGTGACATGATGTTGTGATTTATAAGTTATGGGCTTGTAATGCACAAAGTTCGTATTATTCGGGCTAAGATTTTATCTTGCGCCTATATCATTGTATTTTACCACAGCGATATGAAAATATGAAACCTATCCAGGAAATCATTTTTGAATTTCAAAACGCCATTCCAGGTCTTGAATTGATTTCGAATTCCCTCGATATGAAGGAATATGGTTCGGATTATACAGAAGATTTGTACTTTTCGCCGGCCATTGTTTGTTTCCCACGTTCTACTGAAGAAGTTTCAACATTGATCAAAATTTGTAATCAGCATTCGTTTCCTGTGTATACTCGAGGTGCTGGCACTGGCTTGTCTGGTGCTTGCTTACCTGTGCGTAATGGGCTTGTTTTAAGTACAAAGAAGTTAAATAAAATATTGGATATCGACACCAAGAATTTAACAGTAACGGTTGAGTCAGGGGTTGTCAACGCAATAATTAAGCAGGCTGTAGAAGCATACGGTTTATATTATCCGCCGGATCCTGCCTCGCAGGGCAGTTGTTCCATTGGAGGGAATTTGGCTCACGGTGCGGGGGGACCCCGCGCCGTGAAGTACGGAACCACGCGCGACTATGTTTTGAATTTAGAGGTTGTTTTGCCAACAGGGGACATTATTTGGACTGGTGCCAATACTTTAAAAAACTCAACGGGGTTTTCTCTAACCCATTTGATGATTGGCAGCGAGGGAATGCTTGGTATCATCACAAAAGCCGTCCTGAAATTAATCCCAAAACCTACACAAGAATTATTATTGCTCGCCGCGTTTTCAAACCTCGAAGATTCTGCATCAGCGGTGAATGCGGTATTGCTATCTAAATTTAAGCCCTGTGCCATCGAATTGATGGAGAAATCAGGCATCGAGATTTCAATGAATGCAACACAAACGCCATTTCCAACTCATGAATCCGCTGAAGCCTATCTGCTTTTTGCATTTGATGGATTTGAAGGCGAAGATCTATTTGAACAAGCCGAAGGGATTTATGAAATATTGGATGGATTTAACGCCATCGAAATCTTGCCATCACCCAATGCTGATGTTGCTGCCCAATGGTGGAAAGTCCGACGCTCCATCGGTGAAACGGTAAAACAAATTTCTCCTTACAAGGAAGAAGATACCGTTGTGCCTCGCTCCGAAATGCCTACGCTGTTGAGAAAGGTCAAAGAAATTGGGTCTAGATACGGATTTCAATCTGTTTGTTATGGACATGCCGGCGACGGCAATTTGCATGTCAATATTCTTAAAAATAACCTAACCGATGAGCAATGGAACGTTGAAATCCCCAAAGCAATCAAAGAAGTTTTTGAATATTGCAAAAAAGTGGGGGGTACCATTTCAGGGGAACATGGCATTGGACTCGTGCAAAAAGATTACCTCCCAATAGTATTTGGCGAGACCCATTTTAAACTCATGCACGGAATCAAGAACACATTTGATCCGAATCATATACTCAACCCTGGTAAATGGCTCAATTAATCGAGGGTTCTAATTGCCTTGTTTGAAAAGGCGACCGGTTTTTCGGCGAATAGAATTTTTGTTTTTGCCCAAGTTGACTTGAACAAGTCTGAATGTCGATAAGCTTCCAAGGCCTCCTCATTTTCCCAAATACTGAAGGTACTCATTTGATAGAGCTTATTGCTTGTTTGCAGTAATGTCAAACCCAAACACCCTGGGAAATTTCTAATATGAATTTTTGATGCATCAAACACCTCTAAAAACGTATCTATTTCGTCTTCTCTAAACGTCATAGTTACGATGCGATGAATCATGGGGCAAATTCTAATAAAATGTTTCTTCCTTCGGTTAAACTCAAATATTGAACTGCAGAGCCTGCATTAACGGCCACTTGCATAATATCACCGTAACCAAATAAACACAGTTCCATACCCTCCATTACATCGTTGTAACCGTTACTCAACTGTTTGATTTCCATAGAATGACTGATTCTCAGGCGGAAGGGCCGACCTTGACCTGCTTCCTCGAAAGTTCGTTTGTTAATATTCAAATACGCGTTACCATAATAGTCGTTATAAAGCACGGTAAGATTCATCACGTTGTTAGAAAGGGTAGGAGTTGGTGGCGCGGATCTTACCATCATTTCCTTGATCTCGAAAACGCCTTCCACTTCCATGTTCGAATCCAATAACCGTTGCAAAGCAGGGATATAAATTTGAGACATTGCATCGGTGACTTGGTAGCCACTGGGATTGATGTTGTAATAGACGATATCGTCGTTATTGAAGTATAGTGGCAACAAGCCATTGTCAGGAGCCAGAAAAAAAGACCCATTCCAGCGCGCCAAAACGAATCTTGGGGCCATTCTACTCATTGTTCCAACCCTACAAATATGGATACTTCCTTCAGGGAACTCGGGAACAACCAATTGTAAGAAAACGGACTGACCTAAAATATGGCCTTTTTTGAATGGCTGGGGACTGATAACTGCCTTGTGATGTGGGAAATTTCTAGCCAATCGAGCTTGAGTTACCGTATAATCAGGGGATTCAACACTAAAATCGCATAGCACGTGAATAATGCCGTTGGAGTTTAGGTTCTGCGAATTCATGATTTTAGTGATAATTGCAAATATCGATTCAGATGAATCTTATGCAAATATATAAACAGACCACACGTGGTTTAATTTATCTGAATAAATAGATTGATTATTTGCAGCAACTTTTACCGCCACTTTTGCCCTGGAGAGGGGTCGCTTTGTAGCCAGTTTTTTGGATTTCAACCATTCCTTCTGTCAGTTTGATGATTTGGTCCATCCCCATATTTTTGAAAACCTGCTTGTTTTTGGGGTTACCATACCAAGACACTTCTATGCTCTCAATTTTGGTTGCTTTGCCTAATCCCGCCTCTAACTGAACGCTGTTTGCGCCGAATGAACCACCCGACCCAACTACATGGTAATAAGATTGCGATCCAACCGGTGTTGAAACAGTGATCTTTACTTTGCTGTTTTGAGCATCTTTTGCACCCTTTGTTCCTTGTAATTGCAACGTAATCCAATGGTTGCTGTGGTTTGGGTTGGCAAATAGCGCGTTATGGGCATTGTCGCCTTCTACAGCACCGCCCAAGGTTGTATAAATATCTTGGTCGCCGTCATTGTCTAAATCACCAAAAGCAATTCCATGTCCTTTTTGTAAATGCGCCATTCCCGATGAATGTGTAATCTCTGCGAATCTCTTTCCTTCTATGTTCTTGAATACCCTATTTGGAACCAATGAAGTGAATTCAAAAGCCCCAGTTCCTGCGTAAATATCTAACCATCCATCGTTGTCGATGTCGCCAAAGCTGAATCCCATTGCAAATGTTTGTTTCCAAAGATTCATTTCTTTGCTCACGTCTGTAAATGTTTCATTTCCATTGTTTTTGAAAAGTCTTGATTTCTCAGCATCACTAGGCTTTCCAAGCAATTCTAACGCTGCTTCTTCTCCAACGTGTGATAATTTTTCTGAGGGAAATGAAGTGCAAAAGATATCTTCTAGACCATCATTGTTATAGTCAAATACGATGGCAGGGAAACTCTGTTTTGGTAACAATACACCCGCCTTGTCTGCGATGTTCTCAAATTTAAACTTCTTAGAATTTCCAATTCTACCTCGGTTCATGAACAATTTATTGTCGTAATTCAAACAAGAGATAAACAAGTCTTGCAGACCATCATTATTGAAATCTGCCCAAATAGCGGCCTTGGCATATCCGAAATTTCCGGCCAAGCCCCAGTCCTTCGCCACATTTGTAAATGTTTCGTTACCGTTGTTGATGTAAAGCTCACAAGGATATTGATTGTCGTTGTTGTTTTCGTTGGCAATAAAAAAATCAAGCAAGCCATCGTTATTCACGTCGGCCCAGGATGCTGTTTCAGTTGGACAAAAACTCAAAATCCCAGCCGAAATGGTAATGTCGCTAAAAGTGCCATCGCCATTGTTTTTTAACAGACTGTTTGGCCATTCACCGCCTTTATCAAGCCAAGCGCCTCGAAGTACCAAAATGTCCATGAATCCATCATTGTTAAAGTCGGCCTGCTTGGCGTTCAAACCACCCGTAATACCCATCAACATAGCCTTGTCGGTTTCGTCTACGAACCCACCTTTGCCATCAGACATGAATAATTTAATATTATCGTTTAACCCATAGGAAGAGCAAAAAATATCTAGGTGTCCGTCATTGTTGAAATCTTCCGTCATTGCAGCACCGGCCAATCCATTGACATCCACTCCTAAATCGACGGCCAAATTTTCAAATGGGGTAAAGCCTTCCACTTTTTCGTCCAAAGCATCAAAAGGAATTAAATATTCTTTAGGGACTTCCGCAGGGTATTTACCCAATGTCATATAGGCAATATTCATCAACCATTTGCTTTGTAAATCATCGGGATAAACACGCAATAATTGGGTGTATATTTTAATTGCGTTCAAAGAACCCTTGGTGTTTTTATGGAACGCTTTTGATTTTAAGGGTAAAATACAACTCGCTGAATTGTGATTAGAAACACAATTGTCATTTTCTCCCATTCTCAAATATCCCACCGCCAACAGGTCAAAAACAACCTTAAATTCTGGATCTTTCAAAGCCTTTTCCTCACCTCCTTCATAATTGTTAATCATGGCTGTCAAGGTTTTAATACCTTCTTCAGTGCTTCCAGCGTTTAATAATTCAAAACAATATTTCGCTTCCCATTTTAAAATATCTACTCCATTGGTGTAATTGTGTTTTTTCTCCATCATTCGGGCAGCACGTCGGCCACTCAAATAATAGTTAATGTCGGGATCTGCATTTTGGTTTAAGCTATCAAGCAGTTTTACCATGGCTCTGTTCCCGTCAAATCTGCAGTCGTTTGTTGGATCAACTGTGCTATTGCAAGCTGAAATGACAATCATTGTCAGAGCAGAAAAAATAATAAATAAGCGATTTGACATTAGATTCATAAAGATTAATTTACTTCAAAAATAGCATTTATAGAACGATGTTAATTTAAGAGAGATCTATTTTATTTATAAAATGACATAAGTGCTACTTCTGGTAATCGTTGATATATTGGTGAAAAGTTATTAATTCAGGGATGTTTTGGTGTAAAGTTTACCCGTGATTTTCATTTAGGTTTGCATCGTTAAAACCAACGCTATTGTCTGAAAGAATTTACACCCTCGATATCATGGACCCTCAACTCTTTTATGGGCCAAATAATTTACATCTTACAATTATCAAGTCGAAATTTCCAAAGTTGCAATTTGTAGCACGGGGCGATGAAATCAAGATTTTTGGTGATGAGGCTTCAATGAATGCATTTCAAATCGCCATGAAACATTTGGAGCAAGTTTTTCTTAAGCGTAAGGAAATAAATGAGCACATTGTGCTTGAAGTATTGGAAGGAATAGAAATCGTGAAACCTGAAAATGCAGTAGATGTACCATTAATAAGTACCGGCGATGTATTGTTGATTGGCACTCGGGGGCAGCAAATCAAAGCGCGCACTAGAAACCAAGTAAAAATGGTAAATGCCGCGCGTACAAATGATATTGTTTTTGCCATAGGCCCGGCAGGAACGGGGAAAACATATACAGCGGTAGCCATAGCGGTATTAGCACTTAAAGAAAGGGAAATCCGCAGAATCATACTAACAAGGCCTGCAGTAGAAGCAGGTGAGAATCTTGGGTTTTTGCCTGGAGATTTAAAAGAGAAAATCGACCCCTATTTGCGTCCACTTTATGATGCATTGGAGGATATGATCCCAAACGACAAATTAAAAAGTATGGTAGAAAGTCGCACCGTTGAAATTGCACCCTTGGCCTTCATGAGAGGTCGTACTTTGGATAATTGTTATGTAATTCTTGATGAAGCTCAAAACAGTACCGATCTTCAGTTAAAAATGTTTCTAACGCGAATGGGTCCCAATGCTAAGTTGATAATTACCGGTGACCTCACACAGATTGATTTGCCTCGAAAGCAACAAAGTGGACTAGGGAAAGCATTGCGGTTGTTGAAAAATATCAAGGGAATTGCTCAAATTCAATTGGATACGGATGATGTGGTAAGGCATAGACTCGTCAAGGAAATTGTACATGCCTATGATCGGGAGACGGAATGTGAAAAAGATTCGGGAAGCCAATAGGTGCAGCGAGTTATTTTTGCTATCAATTAATTCCATGGCATTGAAAGCACTCACGGCAACCAACTATTTTTTTAAAAATCAAACCCAATTTTATCGTGGTAAGGTTAGGGATGTCTATACAATCAACAACGATTTATTAGTAATTGTGGCCTGTGATCGCATCTCTGCTTTCGATCACGTTTTACCAAGAAGTATTCCATACAAAGGTCAAGTGTTGAATGCCGTAGCGAGTTTATTTTTGGATAGAACTAAGGATATTGTACAAAATTGGAAAATCAGTACACCCGATCCACATGTAACCATTGGACATCGTTGTGAAGCGCTTCCTGTAGAGTTTGTGGTAAGAAATTATCTTACGGGTCATGCCTGGAGAGTGTATAAGTTAGGTGGTAGAATATTGTGCGGAAATACCTTGCCCGAAGGATTGAAAGAAAACGATCGATTGCCAGCGCCAATCATTACACCGGCCACCAAGGCAAACAGCGGACATGATGAAGATACCACCTACGATGAAATTTTGGAAAAGGGCATCATGTCTAATGATCGCTTGGATGAATTATACGATATCACTTTTAAGTTGTTTGCTAGGGGCGCAGAAATCGCAGCTGAAAAAGGACTTATTTTGGTTGATACCAAATACGAATTTGGTGTGAAGGATGATAAGGTGATGTTGATAGATGAGATTCACACTCCTGACAGCAGTCGTTTCTTCTACGCTGACACTTATGGGGAATTGCAAGAAAAAGGGCAGCCTCAAAGGCAATTGAGCAAAGAATTTGTTCGCGAGTGGTTAATGGCCAATGGCTTTCAAGGCCTAGAAGGTCAGGCAGTGCCAATGATGGATGATTCGTTTGTTAATAGTATTACCGAACGTTATGAAGAGCTGTATAAGGCAATGACGGGTAATGCATTGCAGCGACGTTCATATGATAATGTAATAGAGGATATCGAAAAAAATATTAATCAAACTTTAGAGAATTTATAAAGATGAAAAAATCATTTCTAATTGCAGCAGCCACATTTGCTTTTGCGTTTCAACTATCTGGTCAAAATGTGAAGACCTACGCCGGGAAGCAATATTTGGGTAGTGGGGATTATAACTCTACACCGAATAACAACTTGGCTGATGAATTGTATTCAATGCCAATGGGGATTTGTGTTGATAATAACAATCGAATGTGGGTTACGGATCAACACAATATCATGATTTTGGATGGTTCGCTGAGTAGGATTCGTGGAGGATTCTTGGGCGATCCCACCCAACCAGGCTCTATCGGAGTTGACAATGGTACATCAACAGTGAGTCGATTTAACATGCCATCGGGTTTATGTATAAATAAAAATACCAATGACGTTTATATTGTAGATTCAGACAACGCTTTAATCCGAAAAGGAACTCAATTTGTGAATGTTTCCAACGGTACAGTATTTACTACTACAGCAGGGAACTATTCATTTAGCGGGGATCATAAGGATGGATTGGTCGCGGATGCGTATTTTAGTTCACCTTCAGATATCGAAATCAATTCAGCCGGTGAAATGTATATCTGTGACTTTGGAAATGAAGTGATCCGTAAGATTTCTGCTGGCAAGGTGACAACGATTGCGGGAAAGGCAAAGACAGCGGGTGATGCAAATGGAGTGGGCAGCAATGCGATGTTTTATGCCCCTTCGGGTATTTTCTTGGAAGACGATAATAATATGTTGATTGCTGATCGTAACAATAAGAAAATCAAACGATTGAATTTGAAGACTAACGAAGTGACCACTGTGATATCTTCTGGATTGAATATGCCATCGGATGTAGTTTCAGCGAACGGGAAAATCTATATCGCAGATGAAACTTGCATAAAAGTTTTTGATGGAACCACTTTGAAAGTATACGCAGGACAAGCTGCCACAGTGGGCTATGTGGACGGTCAGGCAAAGACTGCCAGATTCGGTTATATGGGATTGTTTACTTATAGAAAGGCTGATTCTGCTTTTTTCATTACTGATATCACCAATAATGTTATTCGCAGACTGACATTTCAAGATCCTCCAGCGGTGGATTTTGTGGCCAATAAAACGGCGGTGAACGTAGCTCAGACTGTGGCTTTGACCTCTACTTGTAGCAATAATACGATTTCTTATTCATGGGCGATTTCACCCAATACATATACTTTGCAATCCAATTCTAAGTTAACAGACAAGAACATTTTTGTATCGTTTAGCGCGGTGGGTTCTTATACAATCACGTTTGTTGGAGCCAATATGTCGGCCGACAAAACCCAGGTTGTAAAAACAAATTACATCAATGTTTCTAGTTTGGCGGATGCAAAGCCAGTGGTTGATTTCGCGGCAGATATTGTCAATCCAATGACAACTCAAACCGTTCGATTGGTAGATTTGAGCGATTATTCTCCAACTTCTTGGTTATGGACTATTACACCTTCTACTTATACATTGATGAATGCAACAACTACATCTTCGAGAAACATCGATGTAAAATTCAATGCATTGGGCAGTTATTCTGTAACACTTAAGGCAACGAATACATCGGGGAATGACCAGAAATTAAAAACCAATTACATTCAAGTTGTGTTGAGTGGAAATTATGATTTGCCGGTTAAACAGGTGGTTTTTTATCCCAATCCAGTAAAAGGTGTTATGCATGTGTTGGGCATACATACTATTGTTGAAGCCAGATTGCAATCTTTGGGTGGCCAATTGGTTCCGATTACTTTTGAAGGCAATCAGATCAATTTATCTGATGCATCTGCAGGTATTTATTTTGCTACGGTGAAGGACGAGACGGGCAGGGTTTATCAAACCAAAATCGTTATTAATCCTTGAATCGAGTTTTAGATACCATCAAAAAAAACCCGTTGAAAAACGGGTTTTTTTTGATGGCTGTACTCTCATTCGGCCTCGCATTGCTATCGCAATGGCTCGGCCGAACCCTCCTCATAAACCTTCAAGCCCATCCATCCATACCCCCAGCAATTAAACCCATTCTTCAATCCGCCGGATGGTTGCAAGACATTTCAATTTCATCCTATTATACGCTTTTCATCTGCCTATTGCTGCTGCTTCCCAAACGAGCCCAACTGATAGCCATTTTTCAAGGCCTCTTTCTAGCCCTGCAATCTTCCGTCATTTTCATTGATTATTATTTACTCAAAACGTGGTCCTGCAAAATCAATCGACTTGCCCTGGATTATCTATCCTACCCCAAGGAAATCA
>NSIB01000035.1 GCA_002737625.1 Flavobacteriales bacterium
CCTTCTGGATCCTTTTGCAATCCGATGTAATGCAACTGAATGAGCGCAATCAAACTGTAATTTACGATGCCCATAAACTCGCCGCGTACATCATCGCCTACGGCATTTCTACCGGTTTCTTCGATGTTGCGAATCCGCTGCGCTTTGATGTAAATCTGATCTGTAAGACTAGAAGGACGAAACAATCGCCAAGAGGTGCCATAATCTTGATTTTTCTCTAAAAACACTTCCCTACAGGCGTTCAAAATATGGGTATATTCTTGCTTGGTGTTGCTCATAAAAATGCGAAGATAATGGCTATATTGCAAATATGCAGACGTTCGAAGAACTCTATCAAAAACTCAATACAGAACAGCAACTTGCCGTTGACGCCATTGAAGGACCCGTAATGGTAATCGCAGGGCCCGGAACGGGAAAAACCCAAATCTTGGCAACAAGGATTCTTAATATCCTGAAAAAAACAGATACGCAACCGCAGAACATCCTTTGCTTGACCTATACAGAAGCAGGATCTACGGCGATGCGAAAACGACTCAGTCAATTCATGGGATCCGATGCTTATAAGGTACCGATTTACACATTCCACGGGCTTTGCAATAAAATCATTCAGGACTATCCGGAGAAATTCTCAAGGCGTGAATTGCGTGTAATGGACGAATTGGACAAAATCGATTTGGTTCAAGGCCTCATCGAGAAACTCCCCGCCCAATCGATCCTAAAATCGTACAATGAAGATGCCCAGCAAATTCGCCGCGATTTAACCAAGTTGTGGGCGCTCATGCAATCGGAAGAAATTGATGCGCCCCAAATCAATGATTGGATTGTCTATCTCAGTGATCAAGACAATTATAAGTTGGCCTTTCCCAATCACACATATAAGGTAAACCGAGGGCCCAACAAAGCAGGTGACCTCAAAATGAAGGATTACGACCAAGCGATGAACTCTTGGAAAAAAGCGAAAGCAGCGGCCGATCTTTATGAAAACTACAAAGAAGCGAAAGCTTCTGCAGGCTTATACGAATTCTCCGATATGCTAGAATGGGTGGCAAAAGCCTTTGATTCAGACGAAGAACTATTGATTACTTACCAAGAGCAATTTCAATACATTCTAGTAGATGAATACCAAGATACAAGCGGGATCCAAAATCACATCCTCTACAAGCTTATCGATTATTGGCAAGACGAGCCGAATTGTTTTGTAGTAGGCGATGACGACCAGAGCGTTTATGCATTCCAAGGGGCAAAAGTGAGTAACATGCTGCGATTTGCTGAGAAATACGAAACCCATATAAAAACTGTGGTTTTGGTGAAAAATTATAGAAGTACACAGCCAATTCTCGATAGTGCTAAACGATTGATCGATAAAAACACTTTGCGATTGGTGAATCAAATGCCCGGATTAAGCAAGGACTTGGTTGCCAGCGGCGAGAACACACTATATCCCCAACTAACACCGAGCAATGATCTGTTCAACAATGAATTTCACGAAGCCGTTGGTGTTGCCGAATCAATCAAAAAACTCATTACTGAAGGTGAGACCCCCAATGAAATCGCAGTATTATTTCCTCAAAACAAACATGCATTGGTATTGGCCGATGCCTTTAACGCAGTAGAAGTTCCATTTGTGATTCACAGACCGGTAAATATTCTCAATGAAACTTTAATTCAACATCTCCTGACTTGGTTGGAATACCTCGCATTGGAATTAGAAATGCCAAATAGTGGCGAACATTTGATTTACAAATTGTTGGTGAGTCCGTTATATGATATTAGCAGTTTTGAGGTAAATCAATTGTCTGTCAGTATATACGCAGACCGATCAAACAGCAAAAAAGAAGGGAAAGGAAAATATACTTGGCGAGAGCACATTCAAAAAATCATCAAATCTCCAACCCAGGGTGATATGTTTGCGAGTTCCCCTTCTGAAGCATTAAAAGAACTTTGGAATACCATTGAGGTTTGGATCAAGGAAGCGAGTTGGCTTACTGTTCCAGAGTTGATTCGGGAACTATACAGCAAAGGAGGCTATTTGGCGCACGCTTTAAAATCGCATGACCAAGAATGGACCCTAGAGGTATTGCAAACATTCATGGAGTTTTCGATCAGAATGAGCGAGAAAATACCCTTTATGAAACCCCATGAGTTTATCGCAACGGTGAAAAAGATGATCAACAACAACATTGCTGTTCCTCTAGAAAAACGCATTGGAACCGCAGAAGGAGTGCAATTCATTACAGCGCACAGCAGTAAGGGTTTAGAGTTTGATCATGTCTTTGTGATACGGGCCAATCAAACCGAATGGGAAAAAAGTGATACGGGCAGGATGCCATATCGAATACTTTCACTAATCCATGGTAAAAGCATTCAACTAAAAAATGAAACAAGCGACGAAGAAAGCAGTGAAGAACGCCGTAGGCTGTTTTACGTTGCCATCACCCGAGCTAAAAAATCATTGCATATCAGTTACAATCAAAAGAGAATTACCGCTACCAAAGTTAGCGATGCCATTGCCTCAACTTTTGTTTCCGAGGCGCTGGAATCAGAAGCGAGGGAAATCACAACCATACCTAGCGAACGGTTAATTTTTACCAATCAAGCCATGTTATTACGGACGTCGAAACCGAAGTTAAAATCCGACAAAATGGAGTGGATCGCCAGTAGAACTGCCAATTTTAAGTTCTCACCATCCACTTTGTATAGCATTTTGGAGTGTGGATTGAAATTCTATTTCACAAGGATCGTTCGAGTGCCCGATGCGCCCTCTCCTGCTGCGGCATTTGGAACGGCGATGCATGGAGCGATGCACAAATGGGTGGATCAATGGACAAAAGACAAGGTTTGGATGAGTGAATCCGACTTAAAAGTGCAATTTGATAAAGAGATGTATAAGGAGAGGCATGCCTTTAACGAGAAACAATTTAAATTGCGAATGCAGCAAGGCCATGATGTACTTCCCGCCTATTACCAGGCCAGGAAAAACGAATTCAAGCAATACAGTTTGGTACAAACGGAGAGAATGATTAACGCAGTGATAGACGGAGTAAATATTTCTGGATTTTTGGATAAAATGATTTTTGATGGCAATCGGGTTACGGTGGTAGATTATAAAACCGGAAAACCGGAAAATTCCGCTAAGAAATCGGCCCCTCCGGGGCCGCGCAGCAATGGAAAACTCCCCAACCCCTATTGGTTTCAATTGGGTATTTACCAACTCATGAGCAACCTCCAACCGGGCAAATCTTGGCAGTGCAATATGGCCATCATCGATTGCATCGAAAAAGACGAAAAGGGCGATTTTCCAATTATCGAATTACACTACGATGAAGATCAAAATAAACTGCTAAGGGAATGGATTGCCCAAGCCAACCACCAACTGCAAACCCTGGAATTCATGAATGGCTGCGGAAAAGCAGAATGTTATTGGTGTAATTTTGCAAAACAAACTGAACAGGTAATTTTACTACCTCTGGAAGAGGATCATGAGGCGGAAAATAATTCCGAAACGGCTTAAAGGCCCAATTTCCTACACGCTTTTTCAGAGCACAATTCTTCTGCTTTTTTGCGACTGTGGTTGACCTCGGTGAACCATATTTCGTCGTCGATTACCAAGCTAACAGAATGTAAATCATTCCGATTATCTATCTGTGATTCACTATCAAACCTCAATGATCTATGATTTTGCTGCGCCCATTTCATCACTAATGCCTTGTGGGAAACGGCCGTGGCCATCAGTTTTTCCATGTCCAAATACTGCCCTACCAAACGCTGACTTACAAATTCTCGTGCTGCAGAAAACCCTTTGTCTAAATAAATCGCACCGATGAGTGCTTCTAACGCATTGCCACCAATGGTTTTCATAGCAATTTTATTAGAATGCAGATCCCGTTTGATTTCCATTATCTCTACCAAACCCAACTTACTGGCCAAGTAGCCCAACTGCTCACGATTTACGATTCGAGTGCGCATCTCGGTTAAAAAGCCCTCATTTCTTTTGGGGAATTGCTGGAATAAAATTTCGGCAACAACAGCATCCAGTATCGCATCCCCAAGAAATTCTAACCGTTCGTTGTTCTTAATTTGATCTACACTGCGGGGGTCGGACATAGAACTATGCCTCAGTGCCTCCTGATAAATGCGAAGTTTACCCGGTTTAATTCCCGTAACTCGGTAAATTTGATTGGAAAGTGGGTTGTTTCCGAGAAATTGTGATAGCAAACCCTTCAATGTGTAAGGATTAGTCCTCGAATTTTTTGAAAATCACAGATCCATTGTGTCCGCCAAATCCAAATGTATTACTCAAAGCAGCTCTAACTGTACGTTTCTGAGCAACATTGAACGTAAAATTCAAATTGGGGTCGAATTCTGGGTCATCGGTAAAGTGATTGATCGTTGGTGGAATAATATCTTCACTTACAGCTAGGATACACGCCAATGATTCGATGGCACCTGCACCACCCAACAAATGACCTGTCATACTCTTTGTACTACTGATGTTCAAATTGTAAGCATCCTTTCCAAAAACCGACAAGATAGCCTTACTCTCAGCGATATCCCCCAGCGGAGTACTGGTTCCATGCACGTTGATGTAATCGATGTCTGAGGGCACCATACCTGCATCTTCCAAGGCCACTTTCATCACATTGCAAGCGCCCAATCCCTCGGGATGAGGAGCGGTCAAGTGATATGCATCAGCGGTCATTCCACCGCCAACAATTTCCGCATAAATTTTCGCACCACGGGCTTTCGCATGTTCATAATCCTCCACGATCATTGCAGCAGCACCTTCGCCCATAACAAAACCATCCCGATCTTTATCAAACGGACGGCTTGCAGTCATAAAGTCATCATTTCTTTCACTCAACGCTTTCATATTACTAAAACCTCCAACGGAAGGTTCATTCACACTGGCTTCAGACCCACCAGCAACGATGGCGTCTGCTTTGCCCAAACGAATGAGATTAAATGCATCAATCATCGAATGGGTAGACGATGCACAAGCAGAAACTGTACAATAATTGGGGCCTCTGAATCCATGTTTGATGCTGATATAACCTGGGGCTATATCAACAATCATTTTTGGAATAAAAAAGGGCGAGAAACGTGGCGTTCCATCGCCCCGTGCATAGTCTACAATTTCAGAGAAGAACGTGGAGAGACCACCGATTCCGGCGCCCCAAACCACACCAATGCGATCCGGATTATACGTTTGCTGCAATATACCACTGTGGTGAATCGCCTCATCGGCGGCCACCATGGCATATTGGGTAAAAGGATCCATTTTTCTTGCCTCTTTGCGATCAAAAAAATCTTCAGTATTAAAGTTTTTGACCTCACAGGCAAATTTCACCTTGAACTTCTCAGTATCGAAGTGGGTGATTAACCCAGCTCCGCTAACACCCTTGCGCAAACCATTAAAAAACGAATTAACATCGTTTCCCAATGGCGTAATGGCACCGAGTCCAGTAATCACAACTCTCCGGAGTTGCATAGATTATTTCTTGTTTTCTTCGATGTAACGAATGGCTTCGCCTACAGTTTGAATTTTCTCAGCTTGATCGTCTGGGATGCTGATATCGAACTCTTTTTCAAATTCCATAATCAACTCTACGGTGTCTAAAGAATCGGCACCCAAGTCATTGGTAAAACTAGCATCAGTTACTACTTCGCTTTCCTCAACGCTGAGCTTGTCTACGATAATGGCTTTTACTTTTTCTGCAATTTCTGACATGATATTATTTTTTGATTTGAGTTGCAAAGAAACATTTTTTTCATGACATACAACATTAAAATTATTTTTGTGGCACCACTTTGTCAACAAAACGCATCAAATCGACCCAGTTGGGGGCAGAAATCGACCTCGATATCTTCGCCATCCACGCCCAAATACCGCCACATTACATGGCTTGGTGTCTAGATGACACTTTTTCTTCAAAATTTCAACGACAAGATGATACCTTTTCAGTATTTTTGTCGAAGATTATAGAATCAAAGCATGTAGAATATTACTTTGAAGGCAGTGAATCCGTCTGTGAAATATGGCTTGTGGAGAATAAAGGGAGCGATGGATTGCTTTATAGTGGTAAACCTACGCCTGATTATTGGTTACTTTTGCGTGCAGCAGATGAATTGGGAGGCACAGAAGAATGGTTGAATGGTCTAAAAACGATACAATCCATACAAATGAGCTACATCTTCCCAATCGAAAAACATGTAAAACTGACATGGTTAAGGGCTTTGAGTCATCTGTAATGGAAGATAAGCACCATGTATCAAGGTAAATTTAACAAAACAAAAATTGTCGCCACCATTGGACCTGCAACCAGCAGCGTTGAAATGTTGGAAAAAATCATTCTCGCCGGTGTTGATGTTTGTCGTCTCAACTTCTCTCACGGAACCTACGAACAGCACCAGGAAGTCATCAACAACATCCGAACTGTGAATGAAAAATTGGGCGCTAACATCGCCTTATTACAAGATCTACAAGGCCCAAAATTGCGAATTGGAAAGGTAGAGGGTGAAATTTATTTAACGGAAAACCAATTTATTTTGGTAACTACGGAGGAGCAAATTTCTACATCCGAAATACTTTATGTGAGTTACAAGCGTTTGGTAAATGACTGCAAATTAGGGGAACGCATATTATTAAACGATGGCAAGGTAGCTCTCGAGTTTGTTGATAAAATCAGTGAAACAACATTAAAGGCAAAGGTTATTGCGGCTGGCCCGTTATCGTCTAACAAAGGATTTAATCTCCCTGATTCTAACTTATCGGTTCCCTCTTTAACCAAAAAAGATTTGGCAGACTTAGAGTATGGACTTTCACAAGAAATGGATTGGGTGGCCTTGAGTTTTGTAAGATCCGCTGATGACATTATTGAGCTAAAACGATTGATTGCATTAAAAGGCACGCACACCAAAGTGATTGCGAAAATCGAAAAACCCGAGGCCGTTGCAAACATTGACGAAATAATTAAGGTCTCCGATGGCATCATGGTTGCTCGGGGAGATTTGGGCGTAGAAGTTCCAATGCAGCGCGTTCCGCTGATACAAAAAACCATTGTTGAAAAGTGTTTGGCTGCGGCAAAGCCTTGTATTATCGCGACTCAGATGATGGAATCAATGATCGTGGATAGTATGCCAACCCGTGCAGAAATAAACGACGTTGCCAATGCGGTACTAGATGGCGCCGACGCGCTGATGCTATCCGCCGAAACCAGTGTTGGAAAACACCCTCTGCGTGTAATCGAAATCATGAGTAGCATCATTACAGACATCGAAAGTGATCGCAGAACATACTACAAAGGTGTTAAACCCACTAACGATTCACCCACCTTTGCGAGTGATGAAATTTGCTTTACTGCTGTGCGAATGAGTGATCACTTAAATGCTTCGGCCATTGTGGCCATGACAAAATCTGGATTTACCGGGTTTCGCGTTGCGAGTTATCGTCCAGAAGCCAATGTTTTTATTTTTACAAATAACAAACGTTTACTCGCAACATTAAATCTCGTTTGGGGTGTACGCGGATTTTTTTATGATAAATTCGTCAGTACCGACGAGACGTTTCAGGACGTTGTTGATATGCTAAAAGAGGCAAACATGGTTCAATCGGGCCAGTATGTAATCAATTGCGCAAGCATGCCGATTCACAAAAAACAGAGAACCAATACCATCAAAGTAACTTTGATAGATTAACCGAGGGATATTACTTCGCGTGTATATTTGTAATTGCAAACCCATTTCATGGAAGAAGTTTTCGTCAATAAAGTCGCCAACAGTGGATTAATCACTTTCAATTTGGAAGATTATTTCCCTGAGGGCCAAAGGAAATATATCGACATCAAAGACATTCTTTTTATGGGTATGGTTTTGAAAGAAAAAGACTTTCGCGACTGGGTAAAAACCCATGACTGGTCCCCATATAAAAATTGTTACGTAGCCATTGGTTGCAGTGCTGATGCCATAGTACCTACATGGGCCTACATGCTCATCACGGCAAAGTTATCGGGGATTGCCAGTGAAGTTGTCTTTGGTGACTTGCAAGCGCTAGAATCGGTTTTGTGGCGAAATGCTCTTAGCGATATTGATTTAACACAGTTTGTTGATGGCAAAATTGTAGTGAAAGGCTGCGGCGATTTGCCTGTAACTGCTGCGGCGTATTCTGAAATCACTCGATTGCTAACGCCGATTGTAAAAAGCATCATGTACGGCGAACCCTGTTCTACAGTACCTGTATTTAAAACAAAGGCTACATAAGGAGGACCAAATCCTAGTGAATTAAAAAATCAAAACGCATATGTTGTCTCAGAATAGTCATTCCATTATCGCCAGCCAAGCGCTTCGCGCTTGGCTGGCGAACATCTTTCTGAGATTAAAATTCTCCGAACAGCATGCCCATTTGGCCACGGATGTATTACTCATGGCCGATTTGCGCGGCATCGACAGTCATGGCGTGGCCCGTTTGAGCGGTTACATCCGTTTGATAGAGGCCGGCAGAATCAACCCCACCCCCAATGTGAAATTCACCCAGCGCAAACGGGCCACCGGTCATCTCGATGCCGATGCAGCAATTGGCCTCATTTCCGCGCCTTTTGCCATGCAAAAGGCGCTGGAAATGACCCAAGAATGTGGTTCTGGATGGGTCGGGATATCAAACTCAAACCATTTTGGCATTGCGGCCTACCACGCCATGATGGCCCTTCCCCATAATTACATAGGATTTTCAACCACCAACGCCTCTCCCCTTGTCACTCCGGCAGGCGGCGCGGAACGGATGCTCGGAACCAACCCCATCTGCGTGGCCATCCCCGCAGGTAAAGAACTTCCATTTGTTCTGGATATGGCCACCTCCGCCGCGGCCAATGGCAAACTCGAAATCGCTGAGAGAATGAACAAACCCATCCCCAACGGTTGGGCCTTAACCAATGATGGCAATAACACACAAGATGCGGCAGCCCTCAAACAAGGAGGTATGCTACTACCACTGGGATCAGACACAGATCATGGTTTCCACAAAGGTTTTGGATTGGGTGCTTGGGTAGACATTTTTTCTGGTGTACTCAATGGCGCCAATTTTGGCCCTTGGGTTCCCCCCTTCGTAAGCTTCCTGCAACCCCGAATCGATCAACCCGGTAAAGGCCTAGGTCATTTTGTGGGCTGCTGGGACGTAGACGGATTTAGAGACCTTCAAGAATTTCAAAACGACATGGATCTTTGGATTCAACGATTTAAAGCCACTCAACCCGCCCAAGGCGTGGAACGAGTAATCATCCCGGGAGAACCAGAACATCATCAAAGCGAATACCGAAAAACCCATGGAATTCCATTGGTAGATGCTGTTGTTCAAGACCTTATAAAGGTAGGGAATCAATTCCAATACCCCTTTAATCCATAACATGAACAAGCAACAAAAAATTAAGCTCATCGTAGCTATCGCCTTTTTCTTGCTCATCACTGGAATGAGTATCGTTGCCTATATCAAAATCCTGAAACCCATTCGCGATACGCGTAACGAACGCACAGGAAAATTCACACTAAAGGGTAAATACAAAACAAATTACAACCCCGATATTATCGATAGCATCGAGGCAAAAGAAAAAAGGAAACATCACTTCAAATAATTGACTTTGAATTATTTGTGATCCAAAAACAAGGTCTCCACAAATCCCCTGTCATCCAATTTCTCCTCCCACTTGTTCTGAATAATCGCTTCTAAAACTCGGTCATTCAATTCGCCAAAGGCCAAAGCCTCTGCATAATCCCGCGTAGAAAACGTCACCCTTTCATATTGAGAAACAAACAAATCTGGATATTTTTCCGACAGTGTATGCTCGATTTTCTTTTTGTATAAAAACGCATCGCTGCCCACCAAATCCCGCATCTCTACAAAATTCTGCAACGCCAAATTAGCAATGGCATCCGCATTGGGTTTGCGCAATTTCTGATAAGCATCTAATACAATACCCCATTCACCACCCAATTCTTCAATGCATTCATCCAACACAACACAATCCTCAAATGAGCAGTTCATACCCTGACCGTAAAAAGGCACAATGGCATGCGCACTATCGCCCATCAAGGCATTGTTTCCCTTCACCCAAGGATAGCAGCGCATGGTGGTCAACATTCCCGTAGGATTTTGCTGATAATCATCCACCAAACCAGGCATCATAGCCATAGCGTCTGGGAAGTAAAGTTGGAAAAACGCGGTAATATCCTCAGCAGTAGTTAACTGATCAATACCTGGATTTCCATCAAACGGCATGAACAAAGTACAAGTAAAATTGCCACCGGGATTAGGCAAAGCAATCATCATGAAGCTCTGACGTGGCCAAATATGCAAGCAGTTTTTATCCAACTGAAAATCGCCTTGAGCGTTGGGAACAATCTCCAACTCTTTGTAACCGTAATTCTCGTACGTTTGAGAAAAATTAAACCTGGGGGCCCGTTGCATCGAATCACGTAATGCACTAAAAGCACCATCTGTACCCAAAACCACATCGGCTTTATCTATAAGGGTTTCGCCGTGTTCATTCATGAAAGTTGTTTCACAGGCTTCTAAATTCGACGCGACACATTTGTGATTAAAAAACATGTGAATATTGGGGTATTGATCCGCCAATTGAAGCAATTTAATATTCAGTTGTCCTCTTGAAACACTGTAAATCGCCTGACCATCCTTGCCGTAGGGTTGATACTTTAAAGTACCATCCACCGAATGCATCATACGGCCAGTCATTGGTATAGAGATATCCAACACATCCTGATCCAGTCCCACTTTGGCCAAACCGCGCAAGCCCCGGGTAGAAAGTGCAAGGTTGATACTTCTTCCGCCTATGTAATTTCCCGAACGCATGTCGCCACGTCTTTCGTAGATATATACTTCATAGCCCCGCTTGGCCAAATAGATCGACATAAGACTTCCAGCCAATCCACCGCCCACGAGAGTTACTTTTTCTGTCATATGCTACAAATTTAATCCATGTTGGGTTGTGAAAACATGTCAAAAGTCACAACTTTGCTTCGCGATGCACTTTTTTTCCGTTCCTTCCACAATTCAATGGCTAATTCCCTCATGTACTTGGCGGAAAGAAGGACAAGGAAAAGTGATTTATTTAACCTTTGACGATGGCCCAAACCCCGAAATTACGGCCTGGGTGATGGATGAATTAAAAAAATATCAAATCAAAGCGACCTTTTTCTGCGTTGGCGACAATTTGAGTAAGTTTCCGGATGTGGCAAAAAGATTATTGAAAGAGGGACACCAAATTGGGAATCACACGATGCATCACATCAAAGGATGGAAGCACAAAAACGTCGATTACCTAAAGGATATCGAAAATTGTGAGACCGAAATTCGCAAAATTCATAAGCATTTGAACGATAAACAAAATCGATTGGTAAATAAAAATGATACCACATCGCAAAGCATACCCACGCCAGATCCGCGAATGCTAATATCGTCTTCTCTGAAATTATTTCGTCCGCCCTACGGTCAAATCAAACCATCGCAAATCAAACGCTTGCGCACTAAAGGCTACGAAATCATCCAGTGGAGCAATTTAAGCTGCGATTACGACAAGCATTTGAATTGTGAAAAGAGCTTATCGGCCCTGGTAAAAAATGCAAAACCCGGTAGCATTGTGGTATTCCACGACAGTGAAAAGGCAGAAAATCAATTAAAAAAAATACTCCCAAGATATTTGAAAGCCCTGTTGGCGGATGGTTATACCTTTCAAACTCTATAATTGCAATGACCACGATTTGGTATTGGGTGCGCGTTTTACACCCCCATTCATTTTTGATTGGGGTGGCCTACGATTCAAAATAAACCGTTTGGCAAGGTCGCAAATACTGACATTTATCATATTATTTGAAATCTTTCTAGATTATATTTGTAATCTTTCTAAATAAGCATAGTTTTGCGTAACATTTAGAATCACTACATCAAAATGAATCGAACTATTCAATCGCGTCTCAAATTCTATTGCCTGTTTTTATTGGGCACTGTAATATTCCCACTTTTTGGTCAAACCCTACCCAATACGTCCCAACACATTGAATACCTATCTGAAATCAACCTCGTTGGCAAGGGTCAGCAACGCGATGTGATGATGTTACCCGAGATTGTCGGAACCAAAATTAATGCCGGTAAGAAAAACAGCTTGGTGGTTCTGGATCAAGTAAACAATGTGGTTGTCAACAATTCAATGCGACAAATTCTAGCGAAGGTGCCAGGAATTCAGATTTGGGAAAGCGACGGTTCAGGCATTCAAATTGGCATCGCAAACCGGGGTTTGAGCCCAAATAGAAGTTGGGAATTCAACATCCGACAGAATGGCGCTGATATTTCAGCCGATCCATTTGGCTACCCTGAAGCCTATTACAACCCGCAAATGCAGGCGGTGCAGAGAATCCAGATCATTCGTGGGGCGGGTGCGCTACAATACGGACCTCAATTTGGCGGAATGATCAATTACATCATGAAAGATGGCAGCAATTTTAGCAAACCGCTGCAATTGGAATGCAATCAGACGGTGGGTAGTTTTGGACTTTATAATGCATTTATTGGTCTGGGCGGAAAAGGAAAAAAAGGCTATTACTATACTTTTTTCGATCGCAGGAGCGCCGATGGCTATAGAAGCAACAGTCAATATCAAACCCAAACGATGTTTGGATCAGCTACATATCAGTTGGGTAAGAAAACTACCGTGACCGCCGATTACATGCGTTATAACATGGAAAGTCAACAACCCGGCGGAATTACCGACAACCAACTTTACAATGGTGTAGGTGCAACATTAAGCCATCGCAGTAGAAACTGGTTTACCACACCCTGGAATACGTTGAATGTCAAATTGAATCACGAACTATCCCAAACAAGCAGAATTCAATTGCTCATTTTTGGCATGTCGGCAGTGCGACATAGTGTTGGAAACATCGCTAGCATTTTGATTCCCGACACAATAAATAATCTCACCGGACAATATTCAGAGCGCGATTTGTCTACCGATAAATATAAAAATGCAGGGACGGAATTATCCTATTTGAAACATTACCGCATTTTAGGCATGCGTCAAACTATCAGCAGCGGAATACGCGTTTTCCGTGGCCAAACCCAGCGTTTTCAAAAAGGAATTGGCAGTACGGGCGTAGATGCCAATTTTTCAACCACAAAACCCTTCCCCGTTGAATTGGCATTCAATACATTAAATGTTGCTTGGTTTGCCGAACAAATCGTCCGAGTAAATTCTCGATTCATCATCATCCCAGGTGTGCGATTGGAATCGATACACTCAACGGTGTCAGGTCGACTTGGATTTACGAGCGGCGGCGAGGCAATACCTGTGCAAGCGAGTCCATTTAACAGGAAATTTTTCTTGGGTGGTATGTCGGCCGAATACCATCTAAAAAATGGAATTGAAATTTATGGGAACTTAACCCAAAATTATAGGCCAGCTCTATTTACCGACTTACAAGCGATGCCGAGCACGGAGCAAATCGACCCAAATTTAAAGGATGCTACGGGAAGCAACAACGACCTTGGTATTAGAGGTAGACGAGGAAATTGGCTGTATTTTGATGGGAGTTTATTCGTGCTTCAGTACAACAATCGAATTGGCAGAATTACCAGAATCAACGAACTAGGAAATGCGGTGACGGTAAAAACAAATGTCGGCAACAGTGTTAGCACTGGCATCGAGGGGATTCTTGATATTGACTGGATTAAAAAAATCAAACCAAGTGGAAATTGGGGCTTACCAATTTATGTATCGTATGCGCTAACAAATGCCAAATACGGGGATTACGACATCACGGTAAAAAACACAGCGGGAAAATATGAAACCTTAAATTTAAAAGGGAATTGGGTTGAAAATGCACCTCGTCACATTTTGCGCGCGGGGATGGGATTCCAACTCAAATCAAGATCTAATCCCGCGCGCAACATCCTAAATCAAATTCAGTGGAGCTATGTATCTGGATGCTATTCCGACGCTAATAACACCCTAATCCCATTGATCAACGGCATCAACGGCTATATTCCAGAATATCACATCTTTGATTGGAACACGACGCTCTCTGTGAACCAAAAAGTTCAGATCAAGTTCAGCATCAACAACCTACTTAATCGCAGCTACTTCACCCGCCGTTCCGGAGGATATCCGGGCCCTGGATTACTGCCATCCGATGGACGGAGCATCCTGTGCTGTATAAATATCGCGCTGTAAGCCGTTTTCCGAATTGCGTTTATCACTGCGATAAATTACCAGCAAAAACCCGTTACGCCTTTTCTAAGCCCCAGTGCGACTTCAATTTATCCGACCATAAATCGGCATGGGTTGAAATCTCAGCCTGCAAATCAGCCATCATACTGTAAATCCCAAAGTAGGTCCGATTGACATACAAAGCATGTTTACTGCCCCTGGGTTGAGTTGGGCGTTTCACTTCTGGAAGTTGATAGATTTCCTCACCCTTGGCATATATTTCATCAATAAATTCATGGGTGAATTGGAAGTTCTGTGTTTCAAATGGCCTACTCAACAACGCTGTCATCTCTAAAAATGCCGTTTGCAATTCAACCTTAACCGCAAGAGAATCCTGGGGGAAAATAATCTCAATGTGGCTTAATAACTGATCTACCACCGCTTGATTGTTTCTAATTTCGGGCACCAACAGTGGGAAATAATGGTAATAGAAATCCTCAGGAACCACTTTCACACAACCAAAATCAATCACTCCCACTCTACCATCTTCCTGCAAAAGAAAGTTTCCAGGATGAGGATCGGCATGAATTGCCAGCGCAGTATGTAGTTGATGATTATAAAAATCCCAAAGCGCTTGCGCCACACGATTCTTCACCTCTTGCGACGGCTTTTTATCCAAAAACTCTTTTAGGTGATCGCCTTCCAACCAATCCATCACCAATACCTTTGAACTACTGTATTCCGGATAGTAAACTGGGAAAAACACATCAGGAATATTGGTACAGGAAATCGAAATTTGTTGCGACCTCTGTAACTCCAGGGTATAATTGGTCTCTTCCAAAAGTTTATCTTCCACTTCTTGGAAATACTTCTTCATCTCCTTTTCTGGCAATCCGAACATTGCATTGGCCACGGGTTTCACCATCCGCAAATCACTTTGAATACTATTTGAGATACCAGGATATTGAACCTTTACAGCCAATGTTTTGCCATCTTTTTGTGCTTTGTGTACTTGACCGATACTTGCTGCAGCTGTACATTGCGTTTCAAACTGATCAAAGACATCGAAGGGCGATTTACCCACTGATTTTTGAAAAGTTTTAACAACTAGCGGACCAGACATTGGTGGTGCAGAATACTGCGACATAGCAAATTTGTCGGTGTAAGCTCTTGGCAATAGATTTTTATCCATGCTCAGCATTTGAGCTACTTTGAGCGCACTGCCTTTGAGCTGACTCAGCGATTGATAAATATCATTCGCATTGTCTGTGTGTAATTCTTCCTTTGTGGTATCTGAATTGATGGTCTTCTTGGCGTAATACTTAAGGTAATTCCCACCAACCTTAGCACCTGCTCCCACCAATTTCATTGCCCGCCCCATTTTGGAGGTGGGGATATTGTCTTGGGTTTCTATCATCGTTGAAATCCTTGAATCAAGAATTTGCCAAAATCAAATAATTTGTCGACCGCATTTCTACCCACAAAATCCATAGTAAGTTGCACTGACTTCTCGATACAAGCATCGGTACGTTCAAAATCCGCAGAATCATCTTTCAGCCAAAAATGCATAACAAAGGCCAAGTTCATCCCTAACGCTTCAACATTCAATTTCGATATCACTTTCCGATCGGGGATTTCACCAAGGTTACTTGCGGCGCTTAGCATAGGCGACACAGTATCTTGGAAGGCTTGTCTCAAAGACATAAGTCCTTTCATCTGGTCCATAGGATTCTTCCAATCTTTTAATTTCCAAAGCAAATAACTTCTTATTTCGCGCAAGCTCTCAATAAAAGCAAAATGCAAGGTCAACATCTTTTCGGTGATACCAAAAGTTGCGAATTGTTCATCTTGCGCAAACTTCTCAGCAACCTCTTGCCAACGAATCAAAAGAATAGACTCCTCCACCTTTTCTAAACTACCAAAATGATGATAAAATTCAGTTTCTGCTATACCCAAATGCTCGCATAACTGAAATACATTGGCCGGTGCTTGCCCCATTTTAAGGCAGTATTTAACATACTCGGAAACAATTTGATTTTTCATGTGTCTTACTTGAGTAACAAACAAGATAACTGGTTGAAAGTTTTACTATTTATTTGATTGGTTCTGTGTTATTTTGCATCTACATGACAATCCTTCAAGACGATTATAATACCCAAAGGCCAATATTAGGAATTTCCGAATATGGCCGTCATGTGCAAGAGTATATCGAACACATAAAATCCTTACCCAGCAAGGAAGAACGCACCTCTTGGGTACACAATTTGGCCGGCATTATGGCTACGCTGAACCCAGACATCAAACTGCAAGTCAATTACAAAGAAATTTTGTGGGGACATATTTTTCAGATGGCCGACTATGATTTGGATGTTGATTGCCCCTATGAAATCGTTCAGGTAAAGCAAGAATTTAAAAGACCAGAGCATTTGGGTTACAATGCAAGTGGCATCCGCTTTAGATTTTACGGAAGAAATCTTCAGATGATGATCGACAAAGCCGGTGAAATGGAAGACGGTGAGTTAAAGCAAGACCTGGTTAACATGATTGCATCCTTCATGTACAATTCTTGCAAAGCTTGGAACAATGAAAACCTAAGCAACGAAGTGATTGCTGAACACTTAAAAACCTTATCCAAAGGACAATTAAAAATTGAGGGTTCGGAATTGGTAGTAAGTGCAGACACAACGTTAAATGTTCGCCAACCATTGCCACAAAAAACCAACAATTTTGGCCGCAACAACAACAACAAGAATAAAAACAACAAAAACCGCGGAAAGAACTTCCGAAGATTTTAATAACTCACTATGGCAATTTTTGAAATCGAGGGCGGCCACAAACTCAAAGGCGAAATCATCCCACAGGGTGCAAAAAATGAAGCGCTTCAAGTTGTCTGCGCCGTATTACTTACTCCCGAACCCGTAACAATTACCAACATTCCGGAAATCAGGGATGTGCTTAAACTCATTGAACTACTGCAGAGTTTAGGCGTCAAAGTCAATAGAAATGAAAGGGGTTCATATACTTTTATTGCCAAGGACGTTGACCTCGAATTTCTCAATACCCAAGAATTCAAAAAACAAGGAGCTGCACTTCGTGGATCCATCATGATTGTAGGACCTTTGCTGTCTCGCTTTGGCCGTGGTTATATCCCATCGCCTGGGGGTGACAAAATTGGCCGCCGCAGGCTAGACACCCACTTTGAAGGATTTATCAATCTGGGCGCAAAATTTGAATTCCAAGCAGAAAACAATTTCTACAAGGTTTCCGCCGATAAGTTAAAGGGCTGTTATATGCTATTAGACGAGGCCTCGGTTACTGGCACTGCAAACATTTTAATGGCCGCCGTCTTGGCTGAAGGAATCACCACCATTTATAATGCAGCTTGCGAACCCTATCTGCAACAGCTTTGTTTGATGCTCAATAGCATGGGCGCCAAAATCACTGGCATCGGTTCAAACCAACTCACCATTGAAGGGGTAACGTCGCTCACAGGATGCGAACACCGCTGCTTACCCGACATGATTGAAATAGGCAGTTTTATTGGAATGGCGGCCATCACACAGAGTGAAATTACCCTAAAAGGATGTCGTATTGATATGCTAGGCATCATCCCCAAAATGTTCCAACGATTGGGGGTGAAATTGGAAATCCGCGGCGATGATATTTATATCCCCGCCATGGATCATTACGAAATCGATACCTTTATTGATGGTTCTATACTTACAGTTTCCGATCAAATTTGGCCAGGCTTTACCCCGGATTTGATTTCAATTGCCTTGGTTACGGCAACACAAGCACGAGGAACTGTTTTGATTCATCAAAAGATGTTTGAAAGTCGTTTGTTTTTTGTAGACAATCTAATCGATATGGGCGCTCAAATCATCCTTTGCGACCCTCACCGTTGTACCGTAATAGGTTTGGACCGCAGAACCCAGCTCAAAGGCATTACGATGAGTTCTCCCGACATTAGAGCGGG
>NSIB01000036.1 GCA_002737625.1 Flavobacteriales bacterium
ATCATTATAGGCCAAAAGCGTTTCATTACAACAAAGTTAAAAAAAAAGGTGTTTGTTTCCAAACACCTTTTGAATTTTCTTGTTAAAGAACTGATTACTTAGCAGCAGGAGCTTCAGCAGCAGCAGGAGCAGCAGCAGTAGAATCTACAGCAGTAGAATCAGCAACAGCTTCAGTAGCAGTAGAATCTACAGCAGTAGAATCAGTAGCAGTAGAATCAGCAGCAGCAGTGTCAGCTGAATTAGAGCAAGCAGCAAACGCGAACATAGCGCAGGCAGCAACGGCGAAAGTTAATTTTTTCATTTTGTTTGTTTCCTATTTAAGTGTGATGCAAAAATATATGTGAAATCACAAAAAGCAAGAAAAAATGTGAAAAAATGTGATTTTTTAGATAGAAAAATGTAAGTTACTGATTGCCAATTATTTAATTATTTAAAAATCTAACATTTTGAGGAAAATGTGAGGAAAAATCACAAGAAAAGTGCAAAATACAGTATTATGGTCGTTTCAATGTCAGCGCAAATTCCAAAAAAAGCCTACAGAAAACCCCATTTGTTTTTTTTCTATTCAAGCAATTCAATCAAAATCAAAAACCTAACATTCACCTAACCTTAAATAACGACCTAAAAAACAAACAGTTACAGAGCCCAATAAAATCAAGGTGTTTTGTCAAAATCACCAAATGCAATTCAATGTTAGGCGAATATTAGGTATTTATTTTAGGTGGTTCGTTAAATCAAAGAAATACCCACATGCATTTGCAGATGCGGACATCCACAACTAAATTGCAAAGCCATGAATAACGTTGAAAATCGATTCATCACCTTGGTTGCCATCATCTATTGCATTGGGATTTTGGGATTCATGGTACCCTCCCTTATACCTACCTTTATTTGGCTTACCCCATACAATATCATTGCAGCATTTGTTCTCTCTTGGATTTTTCACAAAAAATGGGAAGCCAAACACGTTGCTATAATTCTAACGGTAGGAATTTTAGGATTCCTGCTCGAATACGCCGGAGTGAAAACAGGTAGTATTTTTGGAAGTTACCATTACGGCCACACTTTAGGCAAAGGCTGGCAGGGTGTTCCCTATCTTATCGGGCTCAATTGGGCGGCCTTAATTTTCTTTACTTCTAGTCTACTTTCAGGACGAATAAACAACCCTTATGCCTCATCCCTATTGGGTGCAGCCATGATGACCCTCTATGATTACTTTTTGGAACCTGTGGCCATGCGCTATGATTTCTGGCACTGGGATAACAATAAAATCCCAACACAAAACTATATCGCTTGGTTTATCGCATCCCTATTGATGCATCTGCTGCTGCATCTTAGTACAAAACCCCAAAGAAACAAAGTGGCCGGTGCCATGTATTTTATTCAATTGGGATTTTTCTTGATCCTTTTTGTATGGATCAGATTGTTTTAAATACCCAATACATCTAAGCGTACATCGCTTCAATTTCATCGGCGTATTTTTCCATGACCACCTTGCGTTTAATCTTCAATGTAATCGTCATATCGCCCGCCTCAACGCTAAACGGCTCACGCTTTACAATAAAGTCCTTGATGCGCTCAAACTTGGCCAAATTCTCACTCAGCTTTTTCACGTCCTCCTGCATCCACTTTTTGATTTCCTCATCTTGAATGAATGGATCAGATACTTCAAAGTAATCTTTCCTACCGCCAAATGCTGATTTCAACTCGTCCATACTAGGATGTATGATTGCGGTTAAGTACTCCCGCTTATCGCCGATTACAAATACTTGCTCCAATTTCTGACTGCGCAGCAATACATTCTCAATCTGCGTAGGATAAATATTCTTTCCCAATGATGTCTTAAGCATATTCTTCAAGCGATCCGTAATCCGCAAATAACCGCGATCAAACTTTCCGATGTCACCCGTATGAAACCAACCTTCCGCATCAAACACCTCTGCTGTTGCCTCCGGACGATTCCAATATCCTTGCATCACGTTAGGACCCTTCACCAAAATCTCTCCTTCTTCACTTGCGTAATTCGCCTCAAACGTATCGTAAGTCTGCGTAGCCAAGATTTTTTTCGTTTCGATGTCTTGAATTGCAACCATCTGCCTTGGTGCTACCCTACCCACCGTGCCATATACTTGTCGATGAAACTCGTTCACCGTCACCAGCGGACTCGTCTCACTCAAACCATAGCCTTCTTGAACCCGCATGCCCAAATTGGCAAAAAATTCACCTACATGCACTGGCAATGCGCCGGCCCCACTGACAAAGATTTTTAATCGACCGCCCATTTTCGCTTTGATCTTGCTGTAAACCAATTTCTCTGCGATGGCAACCTGTATCGCCAACATTGGACCTAACATCTTGCCTTCGTCACGCTTCACCCTTGCTTCTCCACCCACTTTTAAGGCCCACAAGAAAATCTTTGCACTGACACCCCCTTTTTCCGTACCACTCTTATACACTTTATCGTGGACACGCTCCAACAACCTAGGAACCGCCGCCATCAATGTAGGACGCATTTCTTGAATGTTCTGTGCCACTTTGTCGATGTTCTCAGCAAACGCCACCTGAGCTCCCATGTATGTACTCAAATACATCGTAGCCAATCGTTCAAAAACGTGACTCAACGGCAAAAAGCTTAAGTATAAATCATCCGAAGTAATGGCCGGACATAAATCTTTGGCATCATAACAATTGCTCATGAAATTATAATGCGTAAGCATCACTCCCTTGGGCATCCCTGTTGTTCCGCTGGTATAAATTAACGTCGACAAGTCTGTCTTCACCACCGATGCGTATCTTTCTGCCATCGCCGATGCGTATTTATCCTTCAGGGCCTCCCCTTCAACCAATACCGAAGTGTAATCCGTAAATTTCTCCCCTTGATCCAAATCCTTTGGCATAGCAATAACCTTCATTACTGTATTACAGTCGCCTTCCACCTTCTTGAACTTCTTGAATAAAAAGGCATTGCCAACGAATAAAACCTTACTACTGCTATCGTTTATTATATATGCTGTTTCCTCCCCGGTCAATGTTGGGTAAACAGAGACGTTCACCAACCCTAACTTCTGAATGGTTTGATCGATTACATAATACTCCGGACAATTATCCATTATCAGAGCAACGCGATCGCCTTTTTGCAAGCCCAATTCCATAAAATAGGCACCCAATTGATCAACGCCATCCAAAATATCCTGATATGTCAACTGCTCCCATGTCCCATTCTCCTTATAAAACATCACGGCCCGATCTGGGCTGTGAATTTTATGCGCTGAATTCAAGTAAAAATCGTGAAGTGAATTAAAATTGGGATCAGGTTTTTCGATAATAGATGTCATATTTCTTTTCGTATAAAATCAACTATGGCAAATATGTCCGAAAAAAGCGTGAAAGCCAAATGGAATCTAAAAATCACTGCAAATGAGTGAATAAAATTCCTTCAGAAAAACAATACTATCTAAAACTTAAACCGCTTCGGCCTCAACCGCAACCACTTCTGGCACCATTCGCTTAAGCAAATTCTCAATCCCTGCCTTCAACGTCATTGTGCTGCTCGGACATCCACTGCAACTTCCCTTCATTTGAACTGTAACTACGCCATCAATAAAGCTCTTAAAATCAATCGCACCGCCATCCATTTCAACGGCCGGACGGACGTGGTCTTCAAGGAGCTGACGAATTTTACGCTCAATTTCTGTTTCTTGTTCTGGCGATAACGAAATTTTAGGTGCGACAATTTCTTTGCCTTGCTCAATCCATTCGGTAAAGAAATTACGCAAATCCGGGATCAAATCGAACCACTCGTAATCTTCATTCTTTGTGATACTTACAAAGTTATTCATGATAAAAACGCCCTTAACAAATGGCATTTCGAACAATGCTTTCACCAGTTCACCACCCTCTTGGGCCTTTTCCGCATTGCGAAAATCAGCACTGTCGTTTGGTAACAACATTTTATTCGCCACAAACTTCATACTTTCTGGGTTTGGAGTTGCCTCTGCGTAAATGGTTACAATGTCGTTCAAGCTTTTTTCCATAACCCTACAAAATTAACGAAACTTTTAACGATTTACCATGCTTATTTAGATTGTTTCTAAAACCCTTAACAGAGTACTGGGGCAACTTGAGTTTAATATGCTACTACGTCCATGAATTGTTGATAGTTTATTATGTCTCCTATTTGATGCTTCCGCACTGTTTAGCATCTTTGTATTCTTGCTATTTTCATCCAAACAGGTTAATATTCAAAATAAAAAATCGTAATGATAAAAGCCAAAACTACATTCTTCTGTAAATCCTGCGGATTCGAAAGTCCAAAATGGATTGGCAAATGTCCCGGCTGCAGCGAATGGAATACATTTATCGAGGAAATTAAACCCACAAAACAAACTACAGCGTGGAAGAAAAGCGGTCGTAAAATCGCCGAACCCAAACCATTAAATCAAATTGAAGCCAACCAAAGTGAGCGTCTTATACTTCCAGACGATGAACTCAATTTGGTATTGGGTGGCGGACTTGTCGCGGGAGCTGTAGTACTTTTGGGCGGCGAGCCGGGCATCGGAAAGAGTACGTTGTTGTTGCAAATCGCTTTACAAACCAGTGCCAAAACCTTATATGTTTCTGGGGAAGAGAGTGAAACGCAGATTAAACTTAGGGCGGAACGACTTGGTTTTGGGAATAGCACATGCGAAATACTCACCGAAACACTCCTAGAAAATATAAAAGATGTCCTTACGAAAGACCAACCCGAGTTACTTATCATTGATTCAATTCAAACATTATATAGCGACCAACTTGATGCCACTCCGGGAAGCATATCGCAAATCAGAGAATGTGCCGGCCAATTGTTGCAATTTGCCAAAGAAAATGATGTCCCCGTATTCTTGGTAGGACATATCACTAAAGATGGAAACCTTGCTGGTCCTAAGATTTTGGAACACATGGTGGACACGGTGCTTCAGTTTGAGGGCGATAGGCATCATGCGTATCGAATCATCAGAACGTTAAAAAACCGATTTGGCAGCACGCAAGAATTGGGCATTTACGAGATGCATGGCGCGGGATTGAAGGGCGTAAAAAACCCATCAGAAATTTGGCTCGCCCAACGCGAAGAAGTCCTATCAGGCATTGGTATTGCTGCCGTCCTTGAGGGAGTTAGGCCGTTGCTTTTAGAAACCCAAGCCTTGGTGAGCACAGCGGTTTATGGAACGCCACAGCGATCTGCAACGGGTTATGATCTCCGCCGGCTAAACATGCTGTTGGCGGTATTGGAAAAACGATGCGGATTCAAATTGGGTCAGCAAGATGTATTTGTGAACCTCGCCGGCGGACTCAGACTGGAAGATCCAGCATTGGACTTGAGTTTGATGGCGGCCATCATGAGCAGCTTTTACTCCGAACCCCTTCCACCCAAATGTGTATTCTCAGCAGAAGTTGGACTTAGTGGCGAAGTTCGTGCAGTTCAACGCGTGGAACAACGCATCGCCGAAGCAGAAAAACTAGGATTTACGGACATCGTGATTTCTAAATACAACAAATTCAACCAAGAACATACAGGCAAAATCAAAGTGCATTCCTTTGGGCGAATCGACGAGGTATTTGGTTGGTTGTTTGGTTAAGCCCCCATCCACTTTTCCTTCACAAAACTCTGGGCCAACAAGGCGATTTTCTGAGTATTTGGAATGCGTATGCGACTTTCTAGAATATCAACAGCCGTAGTACGCTCAATTTTTTCGAGCAATTTTAAATAATAAATGTAGGCAGTATAAACACCCAATCTGCAACCCACTGGAAGCTGAACGATGCCTTTATAAGCGTGGGCAAAGTCGTTTTTTACATCTTGAATGATTTCATACTTATCGGCATCGGTAAAATGATTGAAATCCACCCCAGGAAAATATACACGGCCGCATTGTTCCACATCAGAACGAATGTCTCTCAAGAAATTTACCTTCTGAAAAGCGGCCCCCAAACTACGTGCAAAAGGCACTAAATGGTTATACTGAACATCATCGCCATTGCAAAAAACCTTCAAGCACATGAGTCCAACCACCTCCGCACTACCGTAAATGTATTGGGAATAACTTTCCGCACTGTGGGTTCTGGTATCCAAATCCTCTTCCATCGACTGAAAAAAGGGTTCAATCAGATCATGTCCAATTCCAAATTGATTGGCAGCCAATTGAAATGCGTGCAAAACCGGGTTTGAACTAATACCCTCTTCCATAGCCTGATAGGTTTGTGCCTTGAAATCCAGCAACATTTTTTCCTTATTGTAACCATGAAAGGTATCTACGATTTCGTCTGCCACTCTAACCAAACCATAAATGGAAAATACTGCCCAACGCGAGTCTTTCGATAATAACCGAATGCCCAAAGAAAAACTGGTGCTGTAATTCAGCGCCAATTTGCGACTCATCGCAATGGAGGTATCATCAAACAATTTAATGCTCATTTTCTATCCTTTCTGTTACCAAACGAGAGCCAATCACCACGATGGGTAAACCTGTTCCGGGGTGAGTACTGGCTCCAACATAATAAACGTTATTGAGCTTTTCGTCCTTATTTGCTGGCCTTAACGCGCCAATTTGGTTTAACCCATGCGCCAAGCCCAAACCACTACCCTTGTACAAGTTGAACATCTTCTGCCACTCATTGGGTGTATAAACAACCTGAGTGAGAATATTGTTTTTGATATCAAAATTTACTCGTTTTCCTAAGTCTTCAATGATCTCTTCTACCAATTTATTTGCGTCGCTCCAATCCGCCTTTACCCTCAAATCAGGAACGGGGCAGAGAATAAACAAATTTTCACAGCCTTCAGGCGCGCAATCGGGATTGCTTTTACTCGCCACGTTTACGTAGTAATAGGGCTTTTCTGGGGTTACAGTACTTCTAAAAATCGTATCGGCGTATGCCCTAAAGTTTTCACCTAAGAAATAATTGTGATGATGGATGTCTGGAATAATGCCTTTCACACCTAAGTAAATGGTAAACGGCGCCAACGTCCATTCCATTTTATCGAGTTTCGCTTCGGTATATTTTGTACGATGTAAAAATTTCCCACGGAACCATGCGGCATCCGCATTGATGACGAACAAATCTGCACAATAAAGCTGTCCGGTGGCATCTGTTACTGAAACCATTTTGCCGCCTTTATGCTGAACCGACATAATCTCGGTGTTGTAAATCATTTTTACACCCTTTTTCTCGAGCAAGCCCATGATGCCTTCCACAATTTTATACATCCCACCCTTCACATTCCAATATCCATCGTGTTCTAGCTCCGTATAGTTAAGAAGACTGTAAACACTGGGCGTATTAAAAGGCGTTGCACCCAAAAAGAAAGCCACCAATGAAAATATAATTTTTACCTCTTCGCTCTCAAAATGTAGTTCCAACTCCGCCCAAAAAGTCCTAAACATCTTCGGCAAATGCTTCATAGGCACGGTTGCCATACTCAAAGCATAGGAAACAATATTGTTGAAATTGCGCTTAATGATTTTGTATTCCGTATCGTGAAAAATCTCTTTGGCCCCTTTCAAATAGCCCCTCACTTTCACCTCGAAATTGTCCTCAATCCCTCTAAATTCATGCGCCAGCTTGTCCAAATCTTTATAAATCTGAAACACGCGATCACTGCCCGCCATATTAACAGTGTATAACGGATTCAACTCATTCAACTCAAAAGGAACGGACTCACCAATGGAATCAAACAGTTCTTTAAATTCGTAGCTCATCGAAAAGAACGAAGGGCCTACATCAAATGTAAAACCGTCTTTTTTCAATACATGCAAACGGCCTCCAGGCAATGCCTGTTTTTCAATCATGGTTACTTGGTAACCCTTATAACTCAAACGGAGGGCCGTTGACAAACCACCCAACCCAGCACCTACAACAATCACTGACTTAGTCACAACCGTATTTATTTAAGTAACGTTTTGGAACAAATAGAAACCCAAAGGCCTCAGCACCCTCTTTGGTATGAACCCCATGATGCAAATGGTGTGTCTGTCGCATCGCCTTAAAATATCTAAATCGCGCACCTCGTAACCATTTGATTCTCTGATGTACAAAAACATCGTGAACCAAAAAATAAGCAAGTCCGTATAGAGCAATACCCAGCCCCGCAAAAAATCGCCAATCGTAATCGGCAGCGCCCAAAATGATAAACCAAGCAGATGGCAACGCAAACATGAATCCGAACAAATCATTGAGTTCAAACTTGCCTTTTCTGGGCTTATGATGACTTTCATGCCAAACCCACATAAAACCATGCATCATGTATTTGTGGGAAAACCAAGCCACGAATTCCATGAAAAAGAAAAATAAAAGTACAATGAAGAAATTAATCATTTCGTTGACGGTTTTAATTTAACACTTCTACGGTAGAAAGGTTTTGAGGTCTTGCTAGAAATTTTTGAATTTTACATTTCTTAACAAATTATCCCATTCAAACCACAGAACAAATAATAATTAATGAAACAGTATGCCCTTGACTTTAGGAGCCGATAATCGATATGTAACACCAAAGGAGATTAAATAATCGGCAAACGCAGCATCTCCATTTCTTGCAATTCCGGAAGCATCCTGTACTTGTTTGTCGGTCACACTCTGACTGCGCATGCGATACATCGCAATGGGAACATTTAAGTTGTAAGTGGTTTTACCCTTCATGTAGGTAACGCCAGGTTCGGCAGAAACGATGTAGCCAGGACGACGGAATCCAAGGCTTTCGCCAATGATATCTTTTACCGGAATTCCTTCGAGGCGCGCACCCCAAGAAAATGACAAACCCTGCAAAAGGCTTTGCGACAGAACACCAAGGCGAGCCGCGTATTGATCGGGGACGGAACACATATATTCATTTGTATAAACCTTGCCCCCCACTGTTGGGCTGCGATTTGTAAGGGTACCGTTCACGCCACGTGGGTTGAATAAATAAAAGGCATTTCCATAAATATAGAGCCCCTCATTCACTTCCCAAAAACCTTGCATGTCTATGATTAATCCTAAACCGCCATCTCCCAATTGGATGCTTTGATCCACGGGACGATACAAAGTCTTTCTTGCCGATACACCCGATTGTGGATCCGTAACCAAAATGTTATAAAAACTGTCTTGCACATTCCAGTTACCCGTTGGCAATTTCAAAGCGGCACCTACAGACAAATTCCTTTTGGTATGACTTACTGGATTCCACAACCAACGAGATGCACCTAACCTTGCATCGCCCAAACCTGCAGACGTAGAAGTCTTTCTTGCACCGGCAAATGTTGCTGTCTGACCACCATGCTCGTAATAACTTGAACGGTCTGTGTAACTCAACGGAACCCCAATGTTCAACTGCCAGCGGGTATTTAAACCGCACGAGGCCGACAATTCCATTGTGTTTGAATAATTGATTACCTGGGTCTGTTTTACCAAACGATCAAACTGTTCTTCATCCCCTTTGAAATGCCTAAACGACTTAAAATATCTATAGTTGGTAGCCACCTGCCATTGTCCGGGAGCCAAAGCCAAACCCGTACCACTTGCAACACCACAACCGCCAAATCCTCTAATGGCAACACATCCTTGAGCCGATAATTTCTGCAATGGAAAAAACGCCAAACAGGCCGTTATAAGAGTAAAAATTTTTCTCATACAAATAAATATTATGCAATAATAACCCCCATCTTTTACATTGCAAATGGTAAACTTCAATAACTTCGCCGCGATTCCCTATATAAAAACCATGTTGATTCAAAAAAATTGGCCTTTAATAGATTTTAATACTTTCGGATTCAATGTAACCGCGAGTGAGTTCATTTCTATAACTGACATAGACCAACTAAAGGAACTTTTTGATTCGCATCAACTTAAACGAACCGACATTGGAATCCTTGGCGGAGGAAGTAACATTACGTTCACTACAAATTTTGAAGGGCTTCTATTGAGGAATGAAATTGTTGGCAAAACCACAATTGATGAAAACAGCGAGTCGGCCATCATTGAATTTGGTGGCGGCGAACCGTGGCATGGGGCAGTTTTACACGCACTATCGCTAAACCTTGGCGGAATTGAAAATCTCAGTTTAATCCCCGGCACCGTGGGCGCCGCGCCAATACAGAATATCGGAGCCTATGGCGTTGAATTAAAAGATGTTTTTCGTTCGTTGTCGGCCTTTCACTTACCCACAGGTGAAATTCACCATTTCGATGCAAACAGCTGCGAATTTGGCTATCGCGACAGTATTTTTAAACGCGAAAAAAGAGGAAACTATTTCATTGTCTCAGTTCAATTAAAACTGAGTAAAAATGCGAGCATCAAAACCCAATATGGCGATATTCAATCCACGTTAAATGCCTGGGAGATTGCGAAACCTACAATTCACGACATATCAAAAGCGGTGATTCAAATCCGTGAAAGCAAATTACCGAACCCAGCAGAAATAGGGAACTGCGGTAGTTTTTTCAAGAACCCTGTGGTTTCCAGCGAAATCATCCCGGCATTACGGGTACAATTCCCAGACATCAAAACCTTCCCAGCAGGAATGGGCCTTACAAAAGTGCCGGCGGGATGGCTCATTGAGAAAGCGGGATGGAAAGGTTTTAGAAGAGGCGATATTGGCGTCCATGCCAAACAAGCCTTGGTTTTGGTGAACTATGGAAATGGCACAGGCCAGGAAGTCATTGATTTAGCCCATGAAATCCAGGCAGATATATTATCAAAATTCGGTATCGCCCTGGAAATGGAAGTCAATGCGTGGTAAGCGCCGATTTGCTGTTTGAACTTTGTGCCGTAAATTGCACCCAATGAAATCCAAAATCAGCCTGGTATTTTCTTTTTTTCTTTGCTTAACCGCATCGGCCCAGCAAGGCAAACCAGAACCCCAGAATTCCCCGAAAAATGGAGGTACTTGCGATGTCATTCGCGATATCAAAACGCCCATTTCGCATGTTTTTGATCCAGCAACATCGCCCAATATTTGGATGATGCCAACGGATAGCGAAGCGGAAATGCCATTGCCAGGAGGAATCAATGAGGACCTCAGGCGCGAAATTGATGCGGCTCGCTCCGCTCGCCGCCACCCCAACCCCGTTCAAAACCGTGGAATTATTCATGATAAACCCACCCCACCCAATTCAATCATCACACAACCCCAACGCGGTGTTGAGGTTCCGCCTGGCGGCGGAACCCCCAACGACAATCATATCGCCGTAGGAAACGATGGAAAAATTGTCTCCGTCATGAATACCGTAATCCGCGTTCATAACGATACCGGTAAAATCGTCAAAGCCTTCACCCTCGACTACTTCGCCAATAACCCCAATATCAAAAAAGATCCCATCCCTACCATGAATCGGACCTATGATCCGAGAGTGATGTACGACCCCTACAAAGATCGATACATTGTCGTTTTCATGCATGGGACCACCAATAAAAATAGCTTTATCATCGTGGGATTCTCCACCACCAACGACCCCGCTAAACCTTGGAACGTCTATAAAATCCCTGGCACACCCATCCAAGATACCGTTTGGAGCGACTACCCCATCGTTTCGCAAACCAAAGAAGATATGTTCTTCACCGTAAACCTACTCCATAACGGTAGCAGCTGGGAAGAGGGTTTCGTGGAAGCCGTAATCTGGCAACTCAATAAAGAAGATGGATTCAATGGCGATACCATGCACAAGAACTTCTTTCACAACATCAAATTCAATGGCGTTTCGATTTGGAGCATCTGCGCAATACAAAATGGACCGATGCCGGATGGGGTCGACAACTATTTTATGAGTGTTAGGCCTTACACCAAAGAGAACGACACCGTCTTTGTGCACCGAATCACAAATACCCTGCGAAGCGGACAAGCCAATTATGAATTGGGCGTACTCAAAAGCCCTTTGAAATATGGATTCCCCTCTAGTGCGTTGCAACCAGATACGGCATTCCGACTTCGAACCAATGATGCCCGAGTACTGAGCGGCGTTCGGATCGGAACGCAACTTCACTACTTCCAAAACTGCCTCAACTTTAAAACGATGCAAGCCCATATCATGCATGGAAGCATCTACAATATCACCTCACCTAGCGGCGGGACGCTGCATCATACCTATTGGAATGAAGGCGGCGCCGTCATCAAAGCACATCTCTTTACTAACGATAGCCTAGACTTTGGATATCCTGCCGTGGCTGCAGCCGGCGAAGCAACCACATCGGAATTATCAGCCCAAGACCCTTCTATGATAGTCACCAGCGTATATTCAGGTGCCAAACACTTCCCCGGAACAGGCGCTTTTTTCATCAACCGATACGGAGAATACAGCGATTATCAAATACTCAAAAAAGGACAATCAATCATCAACTACACCTTCATCAAACCCAAAGAACAGCGCTGGGGAGATTACGAAGGCATTCAAGCAAAATTCAACGAAAAAGGCATTTACTATTTGGTTGGTTCTTGGGGCAAAGGCAATAGCATGAGCGCTTATGTGGCTCGGGTGAAAATCAAAGACACCGTGGCCGACAACCCCATTTCTACCATGAGAGTTTTCCCTGTCCCCACCACCGAAAACCTAAACATCGAATTCCAAGTCAATACAGAAGCTACAATCAGCGGACAAGTTTTCAATTTGAATGGACAAAGCGTTGGCATCGAATCAGGGCTATCGGAGAATCATGGCGCCACAGAAGATCGAAGTCGGTTTAGTTTAACCGTAGAACCCGGTACCCACAGATATGCGCTCCATACCCATGGGTTGGCCAAAGGCGTTTATATCCTAAGACTAGAACTCGTGAAAGGCAGTTGGGGCCTCGGGGGTTACTTCCTCGGGCTTGGCTTTACATCCTCCGATCACCAGTCTTTCAAATTCATTGTTCAATAAATCAACCCATTGGAAAATCTCAATCCAAATGCCCGCGCAAAAGGAGAAATCATCCTCATCAATAAACCCTATGGATGGTCGTCTTTCCAAGCGGTAAAAAAGATAAAATACGTCACCAAAGCCAAAAAAGTTGGACATGCGGGCACGTTAGACCCTCTCGCCAGCGGCTTGTTGATCATCTGTACCGAACAGCAGACCAAAGGGATTCAAACCATTCAGGACGCCGACAAAGAATATGAAGGCACGTTGGTTTTGGGTGCTACAACCCCAAGTTACGATTTGGAAACGGAGCCCAATGCGCATTTCCCCACTGAACATATCACCGAGGAGATGGTTTATGCAATCATCCCTCAATTTCTAGGCGAAATCGACCAAATTCCACCGTTATATTCTGCGTTAAAGGTGAATGGTCAAAGGGCTTACAAGTTGGCACGACAAGGCGATGTAACGGTGTTGAAATCCAGAAAAATCACCATTCATTCATTGGAATTTACCCGCATAGAATTACCAGAAGTGGATTTTCGCGTTCGATGCACCAAAGGAACCTATATCCGTACTTTGGTTTTAGACATTGGCCATGCGTTGAAATCCGGCGCTTACATGTCGAGTCTGGTCCGCACCAAAATCGGAGAACACCACATCGAAAATTCCGTTTCGCCGCATGACTTTGAAGAGGTATTCAAATCAAGAATTGAAGAAATTTCCAATACAAACCCAACCAACATTTAAAGTTTGGGCCAATTTTTGCTATCTTTGGCCAGCATGCGCACGATACACAAAACTCTACGCTCTTTGACTTTCATTGCCTTATCGTTAACCTTGGTGCAATGTACCGAACTCAACGCCGGAAAAGTTAAACAGGATTTTAACAGTTGGTTTACCGACCTGATAACACCTCGCGCCTCTTCTTTGGAAATGGCCAACGATGGTTACACCGTTAAAGGAAATCTTAAAAACAAACCCAATCAGGTGATTCGGTTGTTCGAAATGACGGCGGAAGGGCTAGTTTTCATCGACAGTACTTTTACGGATAAAAAAGGTGATTTCAATGTCAATGGCAGCACCAAAGAACTCATATTCTGTGCCCTTATGGTATTGGAAAAGCAGATGGTGTATTTGGCGCTGAACAATGCTACAGAAGCTACGCTGGCGATCGACGCCACCACTACCGGCATTAACTATACAATTACTGGCAAAAATGTAGACGAAAGTCAGGCATTGAAAGACTTGTTAAAGTTAAACGAAGATTTCTCTGCCAGAATCAGAGCTTTGGAAGCGGAAGCAAGCAAATTGAACCCTAACACCGATGAAGGTTTTAATAAGATGCAAAAATTGCAAGCAGATTATTACGCCAATTTGAGCGAAAGAGCCGCCGCTATTTTGAGTTTCGCAAAAGCCAGACCCAGTAGCTTTATTCCCTTTTTCATCCTTCATTTCAACGTAGTTCAAGAACCTACCATTGAATTGTTAACTGTGGCTCGCGATGCAGCGGTAAAAGCCGACCCGACTTCAAAATACACCCAAATGATTCAGCAAAAGTATCAAGAGGAAGCAAAATTGATGGTGGGTGGTGAAGCGCCTGAAATCAACCTGCCACAACCCGATGGAACAAATTTGGCCTTGAGCTCATTGCGCGGTAAATATGTTTTGATCGATTTCTGGGCTAGCTGGTGCGGACCTTGTCGCAAAGAGAACCCCTACAACGTAGAAATGTATAAGCGATTCAAGGACAAAGGTTTTGAAATCTATGGCGTGTCTTTGGATCAAGACCCAACCCGTTGGAAAGGTGCAATTGAAAAAGACGGATTAACTTGGAAACATGTGAGTGATTTAAAAGGCTGGAGCAGTTCTGCCGGCCAAACATACAACGTACATTCTATTCCTTCTACAGTATTGGTTGACCCTGACGGAAAAATCGTTGCTAAAGGTTTACGCGGAGAAGAATTGGATGCAAAACTCCAAGATTTATTGGGCGTAACTCCCATGGAAAAAGGCCCACAAATAGACAAACCTTAAATTGACGTTTAATTAATATTAAAATAATACATTAGAAATTGAAAGTTAACACTAATTCAATTCCTTTGTGACATAATGTTTAAAGGATTGCCTAAAGTATTAGTAGTAGATGACGAGCAAGACATTCTCGAAATAATTAGGCATTCGCTAGCCAAAGAAGGTTTTGAGGTGCATATTGCTGCCAATGGTGCACAAGCCGTTGAGCAAGCAAAAAAAATAAAACCGGAAATCATCATTATGGATGTTATGATGCCCGTGATGGACGGGATGGAAGCCTGCCGACAACTTAAAGGCTTTCCAGAAACGCAAAATATACCTGTAATATTTTTAACAGCTCGAAGTGAAGAATTTGCAGAATTGGCAGGTTTTGAAGCCGGTGCTGACGATTATATTTCAAAACCAGTGCGCAATCGTGTACTGCTGAGCAGACTAAAAGCCATCCTTCGCAGACGCAATACATTATCAACACCAGAACCAGAAAAATACGACTTCGGCAATCTCAAAATAGACCGTGAGCGATATGTTGTTGAATACGATGGCAAAACATTGCAATTTCCCAGAAAAGAATTTGAATTGCTTTCATTCTTGGCTTCTAGACCCGGCAGAGTGTTTTCACGAGATGAAATCTTAGAAAATGTATGGGGAAATGAAGTGTTGGTGGTTGACCGTACGATTGATGTCCACGTGAGAAAAATCCGTGAGAAACTGGACGACAAGTTCATTTACACCGTAAAAGGTGTGGGTTATAAGTTCGAGAGCTAATTTCCCTCGAAAATCGAGAGCACCGCACTCGCTTTATCCAAACATTCTCGGTATTCCTGTTCCGCTACACTATCATAAGTGATAGCACCCCCAACAGCATACGCCAATGTCTTGGTCACCGAATCATATTGTAAGGCACGAATCACCACATTGAAATCCATGTTTTGCTTCCAAACGTAGCCCAAGGTTCCTGAATAAATGCCCCGCGCAAACCCTTCCAATTGATTTGTATAATGCATAACGGAGATTTTTGGAGCGCCAGTCATGCTTCCCATCGGAAAAGTGGCATGCATCAACTCCTTCAATCCCACTTCTTGCTTCAATTGTCCTTCTACCGTTGAAATCAATTGATGTACGTGAGAGAATGAATAAACCGCGCAACATTCGGGTACATAAACACTGCCAATCTCACAAACTTTTGACAGATCATTCCGCACGAGGTCTACAATCATAATATTCTCCGCGCGGTCCTTCTCCGATTTCTCCAATTCCATTAAAACAATAGCGTCCAATATCTCATCCAATTCATTAGAGTTAGCCTGGAATACCCTGGGCCGTGTTCCTTTAATCGGTTGAGAAAAAACCAAATCCCCCCGTTTACCAAAAAACCGCTCTGGACTCGCGCACAGCAAATACCGATTCCCATCTTTCAAAAAAACAGAAAATGGGGCTGGCGCTTTGTGCGTCAACAGCAGAAAAGCATCATACGGATCCATGTCTTCTTGCGCAGTAAAGGCGATGCAATAATTCATCTCATAAAAGTCCCCATCAACAATATGGTGTTTGATGCGCTCTACATTCTCTAAATACGTTTCCTTAGGCGTTTGCGATTGCCACTGGGGTGAATTTTTGGCGGCGAGGACTTTGGATAAAGGGGATTCACGCCTATCACTGTCATCTTGATCACCGCTAACCGCAAATCCTGAATTTTGATTACCGCGCAAATTCAACAGGGTTTCATCGCCTGAAATAATGCCGTTTTTTTCTACCGCTACCCACGCCTTTGGAATCACAAATTTTAACGACTCAAATTCTACCAATTGCGGTTGGTCTGTCTTTAACGATGGTTCGATTTGATTTTTATAATCATAACCCAAATATCCCATTACAGGATTTTCAGGGCAATGTGGCACATCAGATAAATCAGAAAATTGCTCAGCAATACCAAAACCAGCCATGATGGATATATCTCCCCGACTATCGGAGCGACCGGCACTCAGAAAAATACAAGCAAACGACTCTTTCCTTGCTTTTTTAAGCAAACATTCAAGTTGGTATGTATTTGCAATTGCTTGATATTTCATTACTTATCACATAAAAATTTGATCATCCTCCAAACTTTCGTCGCCTTGATAAAACCGATGAATTACCCGCGATTTCGCTGCGCCAACCACCCCCGAAAGCATATCAACACTCGCCTCTTTTACCTTTTTTACACTGTTAAAATGCTTCAAAAGTAAACGCGCTGTCTCATTCCCTACCCCAGGAATCTCAGTGAGTTCTGTCTTCAATGTCCCCTTATCCCTTCTGCTTCTGTGATGCGTAATTCCAAATCGATGCGCCTCATCCCGCATTTGCTGAATCACTTTCAGTGTTTCCGATTTCTTATCGATGTACAAAGGCAGAGAATCGCCGGGGAAGTAAATTTCCTCCAACCGCTTCGCTATCCCTATAATGGCCAATTTGGTATAAATTCCCATGGCTTTTAATGCTTCCACAGCAGCACTCAACTGACCCTTGCCCCCATCCACCACTATTAATTGTGGCAACGACTTATTTTCTTCAATTACCCTTGAATATCTACGCGTAATTACCTCTTTCATCGTGGCAAAATCATCTGGTCCTTGCACCGTCTGTATATTAAAATGTCGGTATTCTGATTTCGCAGCCTTCCCATTCTTAAAAACCACGCAAGCACTAACAGGATAGGTGCCCTGAAAATTTGAATTATCAAAACACTCAATATGTCGTGGCAGCTCACTCAACCGCAAATCCTTTTTCATCTGCTCCATCAATCGATCCACACGGATTTCAGGATTCAGTTTTTCGTATTGCGACAATTTTTCCTGCTTGTAGAGCAAGGTATTCTTCATGCTCAGCTCTAATAAACGACGTTTATCGCCCATTTTGGGAACGGTAACGGCAACACCGTTTAGTTCTAAATCAAGTTCATGACTCAAAACGATTTCCTTGCAATTATCCCCGTATTGATTTCGCATTTCAGCCACGGCAGAAGCGAGCAAATCAGAATCTAGTTCATCCAGTTTTTTGCGAATTTCCACGTTACGACTCACGATAATCAACCCGTGACTTACCCGCAGAAAATTGACGAACGCAACCTT
>NSIB01000037.1 GCA_002737625.1 Flavobacteriales bacterium
CTTTTCCTTGGGGATCCAACAATCCCTTTAATGGTAAGATTTCAATCTCGGCAACGAATTTCACAGTACAAACCTACATTAAAATCCGCAAAAAATCGTGTACTTTGCCGTGATGATTTTTCAAATAAAACAAACGTTATGGCTGGCGCTGGCTTTCATTTTGGGTTTTGCATCGTGTACTGGAAAGCTGCAAACCGATGCACAATCATCCAACGACAGTTTGACCGCTCTAGTTGATAGTATACCTAAATCAGGTGAACCCTTGCGCGGTTCAGACTCTGGGATAGTGGTGATGGAGACGAAACGACCTCAAACTACATTGTTAGGGGTTTGGCATCAGCTGCCCACGAATGGGATTCGGGAGGCAATCAAAACCAATGCAACATTGATTGTGGCGGAAATCGTATCGCAGAAATTACGCATGGAAGGCGGTTTAACGCTTATTTATCGAAAATTCCCTGAGAATGGTACGCAAGAGGTATTTATTGGTATACCCGTTGGTGGAAAAGTAGACCGAGTTCGGGCAATGGCAGAATTAAAAACAGGCGGAAATGCATCGGACAAACAGATTTTCACCACATTAACCCTGCCTGTAGCAACTTATCTAAAGGCCACGGTAAATGCCGAACCGGGATTAACCACTAAGTCGTGGTCGCAGTTTAAAGCGTTGATGCTGAATCGAAAACAGTGCATTTCCACCGACTTTGAATCGCAAGAAAAAGCGAATGCAAAAGTTGGCGAGGTGGATTTGAGCAAAGTGGCAAAGACCTTTCCATACATGGAATATTATACGGACAGTAGGAATTTAGAAATGGCGACAACTGTGGCACAAGCCATATTATTGATGCGCAAACCTTGAAAACACAGCCGGCATATCTTTTACCAGGCGATACGGTTTTGCTGATTGCACCGTCGCGGAGTGTGAGTGAAGCGGATGTGGGGGCTTTTTCGGGCTGGGTTAAAGCGCAAGGGTGGAAGTTGGAATATGCGCCCAATTTGTTTGAGGTGGAACATCAATTTGCTGGGAGCGACCAACATCGGGCGGAAGATGTAATTTGGGCGATTACCCATCCAACGGCCAAAGCCATTTTTACTGCTAGGGGCGGATATGGTTGCGTTAGGACGGTTTCGAAGGCGGAGGAATTGAGCAATGCGATGCAGGGCCAATTGCGGGGCGGAGATTCGTTGGGGGAATATCCATTGGAGGGAAATGCAATGACATCCGGAGTGAACCTCGATTCAGGTTTAGTGCAGTTGCTAAAACATTCGCCGGCCAAGTGGTTGGTTGGGTTTAGCGATATTACTTGGTTGCATCTTTTGTTTTCGAAAGCCAATTTTCAGAGCATTCATGGACCGGTGGCAACGCAGTGGAATTTAATGCACGGATACATTGATCAGAATATTTCTCACTTGGCAAAAACCTTGCAAGGTGGTGATGTATCGTTGGATATATCGAACAGTGATGTTGTTCGTTCAAAGCCATTCGCCGGCGAGTTGGTGGGGGGAAATTTGAGCTTGTTGTATGCCTCGCTCGGGACTCCTGTTCAGCCCAATACCACAGGAAAAGTTTTATTTATTGAGGATTTGGATGAATATTACTATCACGTAGATAGGATGTTGTTTTCATTAAAATTGGCAGGCCTTTTTGATGGAATAAACGGGTTGTTGGTGGGCAGTATGATTGACATGAACGACAATGCTGTTCCTTTTGGAAGAGCAGTAAAGACGATGATAACAGAATTGTTGGCGGGCTATGATTTCCCAATTGTTTTCGATGTACCGGTGGGACATGATGAAGAAAATATATCGATAAAGTTAGGTGCCGAGTGTAACTTTGAAAATTCAATACTAACGCAATAGCCCTGTGATTTCATCCAAAACCTTCATCGCATTTACCAAGTTTGGCATTGTTGGCGGGATCAGCTTTTTGGTCGACATGTCGGTTTATTACGGTATGAGTCAGTTCATGCCCACGTATTTTGCCAAGGCGGCGGGCATTATGATTGCCACGTTGGTTAACTATAAGCTTAATAAATATTGGACTTGGGAGAGTAAAAAGTCAAAGAGCGGCTTAATATCCAGGAATGAGACTTTAAAGAAATATTTGATGTTATATGCTTTGAGTGGTGGAATTAATGTGGGCACCAACGAAATCATGTTGGCATCGTTGCCAAATTGGGAGTTGCAGTTGAATATGGTATTTCCTGCGGTGGGAGATATTGCGGCAAATACGCTGGGCGGGATGAAGCAATTGTTTGCGGTAAAGATCGACAAATTATTTGCTGTTTTAACGGCAACGGCGGTGGGTATGGGCATCAATTTTCTGGGTCAGAAGTTCTGGGTTTTTGGACGGAGCGGCAAATAGTCGGCCGTGGTGATAAATGATTAACTTTGTACGAATTCAACTTTAAGAAAAAATAATATGGCATGTACTTCTTGTGGAACCAAGGCTGGCGGCACCCCGGGTGGGTGTAAGAGCAACGGCACTTGTGGGACCAGTGGCTGCAATGCGTTGAATGTATACGATTGGTTCAAGGACATGGACCTGCCTACGGGCTATAAACCGTTTAATGTGGTAGAAGTTCGATTCAAAGGTTCTCGCAAAGAGTTCTTCAGAAATACGAACAATTTGGACCTATTTACGGGGGATTACGTATGTGTTGACAGCAGCATTGGTTTTGATATTGGGACTGTATCGGCAACGGGCGAAATCGTTCGTTTGCAATTGAAAAAATATCGTGTTAGGGAGGATTCCGATGAGATGCGAGGCATTCAAAGGGTTGCCAGTGAGCGTGATATGGAGCGTAGGGAAGAGGCCAAGAGCAAAGAGGATCAAACTTTGGAGCGGGCGCGAACGATGGCGTTTTCATTGAATCTTCAAATGAAAATATCGGATATTGAAATCCAGGGTGATGGCAGGAAGGCGATATTTTTCTATACGGCCGAAACGCGGGTGGATTTCCGTGAATTGATCAAGCGTTATGCGGATGAGTTTAAGGTAAAAATCGAAATGCGACATATTTCTTATCGGGAGGAAGCTTCTAGATTGGGTGGTACGGGTGTTTGCGGTAGAGAACTTTGTTGCAGTACTTGGCTTACGGATTACAAGCAAGTGAATACTGGTGCTGCGAGGGTTCAAAACTTGAGCATCAACATGGAAAAATTGGCCGGTCAGTGTGGTCGTTTGAAGTGCTGTTTGAACTTCGAGTTGGATCAATACGTTGAGGCTACGGATGCATTTCCCAAGGCAAAAATCCTTCGATTGGATACAATCAACGGGATGGCGTATGCGCGGAAAACGGATATTTTAAAGAAGTTGATGTGGTTCTCTTACGATGACAATCAGACTTGGGTTGCTTTGCCGGTTGACAAGGTAAACGAGGTGATGGAGGAGAATAAAAACGGTAAACAATCTGCGGCGTTGCAAGATTTGGCGCCGGCGAGTGCGATATTGGAAAAGTTGGGTACCACAATGGAAGACCGCAATAATGATTTTATTGGTAATTCAGAATTGTTATCGGATGATGAGTTTGCACTGAAGAAAAGAGGTCCTGAAAAAGGGGACCAGCGCAATGGAGATCGTAGGAAGGGTGTCAATGACAGACGTCCAGATAATCGTGGTCCAAGACCCGCAGGTGAAAACCGCGGACCGCGACAAGACAATAGGGGTCCAAGGCCGGAAGGCGGTCCAAGGCCTGTGGGTGAAAACCGCGGTCCTCGACCAGACAATAGGGGTCCAAGGCCGGAAGGCGGTCCAAGACCCGCAGGTGAAAACCGCGGTCCTCGACCAGACAATAGGGGTCCAAGGCCGGAAGGCGGTCCAAGACCTGCGGGTGAAAACCGCGGTCCTCGACCAGACAATAGGGGTCCAAGGCCGGAAGGCGGTCCGAAACCAGTTGGTGAAAACCGAGGACCAAGGCCAGAAAACCGAGGACCAAGACCAGCTAACGGCCCTAAGCCTAATGCTGACACCCCACCGAATACAAATACTGGCGATTCGCCAAAATCTGAATAACAAAAGGAGGGGGGCGCCGCAGGCGCCCCCCTCCTTTTGTAAATAAAATATAATCGGGGATTGGTGGCACTCGTCCACCAATGAGTTAATAGCTCAGGTACATGCTTTTCTGCTTGTATAATTCGCGGAAGGCGGGATCTTTTAAGTCTTTGATAAACAAAATGCTCTCGCCGGTACTCTTCATTTCGGGACCCAATTCGCGACTTACCCCCTGAAATTTGTTGAAACTAAACACGGGTTGTTTGATTGCATAGCCTGGAGGTCTAGCAGGAATTGTGAAGTCTTTAATCTTATTTGCACCCAACATCACCTTTGTTGCCATGTTTATATAGGGATAATCGTAGGCTTTACAAATGAAAGGTACAGTTCTAGATGCCCTTGGATTGGCTTCAATTACATATACTTTTTCATCTTTTATTGCAAACTGAATATTCATTAAACCGCGAATATTTAATGCATGAGCCAATTTCTCAGTGTATTCGATCATTAGGTTTTGTACTTTTTCACTCAATGCAAAGGGGGGTAATACAGCATTTGAATCCCCAGAGTGAATACCGGCAGGTTCGATGTGTTCCATCATTCCCAAAATATGAACGTCTTCGCCATCACAAATACTATCACTTTCCGCTTCCTCGGCTCGGTCTAAGAAGTGATCAATCAACACCCGATTCCCTGGCATATCGCCAAGCAATTTCACGACAGCCTTTTCTAAATCTTCATCGTTGATTACAATTACCATACCTTGTCCGCCCAAAACATAGCTTGGTCTTACCAAAACAGGGTATCCTACTTGATTTGCAATCACAATTGCATCTTCGGCATCAAGGGCTACACCAAATTTTGGATAAGGAATGTCTAGGGTGGCGAGCATTTCACTGAAACGACCGCGATCTTCGGCGATGTCCATATTATCGTAGCTGGTACCGATGATTTTAATGCCTTTTTCTTGCAGTTTTTCGGCCAATTTTAGTGCGGTTTGACCGCCCAATTGAACGATAACGCCTTCTGGTTTTTCGTGTTGGATGAGTTCCCACAAATGTTCCCAATAAACGGGTTCAAAGTAGAGTTTATCTGCCATATCAAAATCCGTACTCACCGTTTCGGGGTTACAATTAATCATGATGGCTTCATAACCCGCTTCTCTTGCGGCCATAATTCCATGAACACAACTGTAATCAAATTCGATGCCCTGACCGATGCGATTGGGACCGCTACCAAGTACAATGATTTTTTTCTTATCACTTACCACACTTTCGTTTTCACCATCAAAGGTTGAATAGAAGTAGTTGGTAGGACTTGGGAATTCAGCGCTACAGGTATCTACCATCTTATAGACACGGCGAATACCCAAGCTATAACGCTTATCGCATACTTGGTCGGCTGTTGTGTTTCCACCCATCAACCAAGAAATCTGTTCATCGCTGTACCCTTTTTCTTTGGCAATTTTTAACAATATCGCAGGAATATTGTCGATGCTATATCGTCGGATTTCCGTTTCTGTTTTTACCAAATCAGCGATTTGCTCGAGGAACCAACGATCTACGCGGGTAATTTTCTGCACGCTGCTAATGGGAACACCCAAGGCCAAAGCGTCTTTGATTTGGAAAACGCGATTCCAGCTGGCGTATTCCATGCCGTGAACCAATTCTTCTAGATTGCGACTAACCTTATTGCCATCGGCGCCGAGGCCATGGCGTGATATCTCTAGACTCTGACAAGCTTTTTGTAGTGCTTCTTGGAAGCTTCTTCCGATGGCCATCACTTCTCCAACCGACTTCATTTGGAAGCCTAGGCGGGTATTTGCGCCATGGAATTTATCGAAGTTGAAACGAGGGATTTTAACGATTACGTAATCGAGGGCTGGTTCAAAGAAGGCGCTTGTGGTCTTGGTAACAGGATTCTTGAGTTCATCCAAGTAAAAACCAATGGCCAATTTTGCAGCGATTTTGGCAATGGGATAACCTGTTGCTTTAGAGGCCAAAGCAGAACTTCTACTTACTCTAGGGTTGATTTCGATGGCAATGATCTCTTCATCCACAGGGTTTACGCTAAACTGCACGTTGCAGCCCCCGGCGAAAACACCCATACTGCGCATCATCTTGAAAGCCATATCCCGCATTCTTTGGAAGGCGGTATCGCTCAATGTCATTGCAGGTGCTACGGTAATGGAATCCCCAGTATGAATTCCCATCGGGTCGAAATTTTCTATGGTACAGATAACAGCGATATCGTCTTTGCTATCACGAAGCAACTCAAACTCATATTCTTTCCAACCCAAAACGGCTTGCTCTACCAATACTTCATGTACAGGGCTACATTCCAACCCATATTGCAAGGCGCGATCAAATTCTTCTTTTTTATAAACGATGGCACCACCTGTTCCTCCCATTGTATAACTAGGACGGATTACCAAGGGAAAGCCGATGCGCTGTGCGATTTCTTTGCCTTCGAGGAAGCTGTTTGCGATCTGACTTTTGGCAACACCCACGCCAAGTTCAACCATCAACTGACGGAATTTCTCACGATCTTCCATTTTGTCGATGGCGACAATATTCACCCCAATAATTTTACAATTGTATTTATCCCAAATGCCGAGTTCATCACATTCTTTGGCCAAATTCAATGCAGTTTGTCCGCCCATGGTTGGTAAAACAGCATCGATATCTTGCTCCTGCAGAATTTTTTCAATGCTTTCAGGAGTTAGAGGTTGTAGATAGACATGATCCGCATTCATTTTATCGGTCATGATGGTCGCAGGATTGCTATTGATAAGCGATACTTTGATGCCTTCTTCGCGAATACTTCTTGCGGCTTGGGTTCCAGAATAATCGAATTCACAAGCTTGTCCGATGATGATCGGGCCACTGCCGATGATGAGTACGTGTTTTAGAGATAGATCCTTTGGCATGATTCCAAAAATTGTACAAATTTATGGCATCGCACCTGGATATGGGGCTTAATTATCCACTATTTGTAAAAAACAGCATCAATTCATTGGCTACATCAATAAAGCGGGCAACATCGCGTATTCTAGGAAAAACAATCCCCAATAGAACATGTAAAAGCTTTTTACTGAGGCGGGATTATCAAGGTCAACTTTTATCGCACAACCAATAAAAATAATCATTGCGATCAGATGGGCAATTTTTGCCAAGAAATTTGGCATTTGCCAGGCCATAAACAGATAGGCCCCGCTAACCAGAACGACCCCCGATAGAAATGCTGATGTTTTACCCCAAACAAGGGGAAGCGTTTTAAACCCAAACTTTTCATCGCCCAGAGTATCTGGGATATCCTTAAACCATGCGATGCCCAAGCTAAAAGCAGTAACAAAAAGAACCAGTGGAAGAAGCCAATACATGTGAAAAAGCGGCCAACCATATAATAATGTGGCAAAGTGAATGGCAATGCCAGCATTGATTAATGGGCCTCTTACAATGGCAATTGCGCTGGCGGCCCAAATGTGATATTTTTTAAATTGGATTGGTGGCAAGGAATACAGAGCGCCAATGATTGCAATGGAAGTGATTAAGTATCCAAGAAAGGGTTGGATTAGCCAAGCGGTAACAATGCAAAGGATGCCTGAGGAATAAACGATGATTTTGCCGTTTTGCATCGACAGTTCTCCGGAGGCTAGGGGCAGTTGGGGTTTATTGATTTTATCGAGATCGAGATCTACAATTTGGTTTAAACCTGTGATAAAGATGTTACAAAGCAGGCAAGCGAATAAGGTGGGAAAAAACAGTGCTGCAATGGCGTTGATTTTGTTGTTAAGCACGGGAATGAAACCTACGATAGCCGTTTGATAGGCGGGCAATTTGGGTTTAAGCACGTCTAATCCGGGAACCAAAGTAAATGCAGATTCTGAGATGGTATTCATTTCAATGCTACCAAATGCATTGGATAAACCAGTATAAATGGGTGGTGGCGTGCAATAAATCACCAAAATGAGCAAGGAAAAGATGCTAATGGTTGACCCAATAAGGGTATGGGGTCGGGAAAATCGCCATATCAAGGAAAGCATCTCCAAATTAACAACGAAACAAAGGAAATTGTGTTTATTTGATGCATGGACTTAATCGCCGAATTGATACTTTCCGTTTTGATCGTTTGGGGCTTGGTAAAATGGAATTGGTTAACCGCATCGGGTGCAGTAATGGCCTGGCTTTTGGCGTTTACTGTGTTGTTTTTGGCTCAATGGTCGATTTGGCCATTGGTTACTTTTTTGGCGTTGGGGTCTCTTGCGGGTAAGATTCGCATCAACAGGGGTGACATAAAAAATGATTCTGTAATGGTGGGTGAAGGAAATGGGAGTGATGCAAAACAGGGTTTGGCAAGGGATCATTGGCAAGTTTTAGCCAATGGTGGCAATTTTATGCTTTTGGCGATGTTATCTTTTTTGAATGGATCGGGTTGGTTGAAATCTATTTTGGGCATCCACACGGAGGTTTTACGATTTAGCGGAACTTGTCACATGTTAGCCTTGATCTCGTTGTCTGTGAGTTGTGCTGATACCCTTAGTAGCGATTTTGGTAGGATTTGGGGTGGAAATCCCCGAAATATAATTACAGGAAAGCTTATGTTAAAAGGGGTTTCTGGCGGTGTAACAGTATTGGGTTTTGTTGGTGCATTGTTAGGCGCTGTGTCTATTGCGATATTTGTTTTTTGGAGCGAATTTTCATTGATAGGGAGTCGGGAATCTTTGTTTTGGGTTGTTGTTGTTTTTGGATTTTTGGGTTCCGTACTTGATAGTGTGTTGGGCGTCTTGTTTCAGGCGAAATATTTGGATGTATGGGGCAATTTTTTAGATTCTTCGGACGGAGGCATTAGACCTTTGTGTGGCGGATATAAATGGGTAACCAATGATGTTGTGAATGCTGTTACGGGGATATTGATGTTGCTTGTGGCGGTTATGTATCTTTGTTGGTAGAAGATGGAAGGCAAATTATATTTAGTACCTACGCCCATTGGCAATCTTGGCGATATGACGTATCGGGCGGTGGAGATACTGAAATCTGTAGATAAGGTTTTGGCTGAAGATACTCGAACGTCGAGGGTTTTATTAAATCATTACGAAATCAACACCCGTTTGGAGAGTTTTCACCAGCACAATGAACATGGCAAATTGCAGCATGTAATTACAGAGTTGAAGGCGGGGGCTCAAATTGCTCAAATCAGCGATGCTGGGACGCCGGGTATCTCCGATCCGGGATTTTTGTTGGCTAGGGCTTGTCAGAAAGAAGGTATCGCGATTGAGGTATTACCCGGTGCAACGGCTTTCGTTCCGGCCTTGGTAAAAAGTGGTTTTGCTTTGCATCAGTTTCGATTTGAAGGATTTTTACCACAGAAAAAGGGTAGGCAAACACGAATTCTTGCACTCGCGGCAAATCCAGATACCACTTGTTTTTATGAGAGCCCACATAAAATTTTAAAAACACTTACACAGTTAGAAGAGGCTTGCGTTGAGCATCGTAGAATTAGTGTTTCAAGGGAGATAAGTAAGAAATTTGAGCAGACGGTTAACGGCACGATTAAGGAAGTGTTAAATCATTTCAAAACACATCCTCCCAAGGGTGAATTTGTGGTAGTTTTGGAAGGCGTTAACGCCAAAGAAGAGGACGACCTATTGGCTTTGAACGACGATTAATAACGCATTAATTGATATGGAAAAAGTGCGAAATGAGATAATAGCTGATGCGAAAAACACCCGACTAAAATTGATGGTCTGTTTGTTTTTGCCGGCTTTGCTATTCTGGTTGGCTTGGGAGCCGATGCCATTTACACCTTTGGTTTTCATTGCATTTGTCCCGTTTTTTTATATCGCTGAATGGGGATTGAACACGAGAAAATGGAAGAATTTCGGCGCCTTATTTTCGGCGTTGATGCTATGGAATATTTCTACAACATGGTGGGTTTGGTTTGCTTCCGACGTGGGCGCCATTGTTATGTTGATTTTAAATTCTCTGTTAATGTATATCCCATTTGCTATAACTCGATGGTTGCTGAGAAAAAAGCGATTTTTATGGGACGCAAAATGGCTGTTTATTGCGCTTTGGTTGATTTATGAATACGGACATCATCGATGGGATTTGTCTTGGCCGTGGCTGTGTTTGGGCAATGCTTTTAGCGGGATCCCTTGGTATGCACAATGGTATGAATTGACAGGCACTTTGGGGGGTACGGCCTTGATTTTATCGATAAACGTGCTGATTTATAAAGGACTTACGAATACACAGATTAATGGGTATCGCTCATGGCTGATTGCATTTCGTTTGCCTGTGGGTGTTGTTTTTCTTTTTGGGTTATTGAGTTGGATTTTGGGCGGGATGGCATCGGACTTTGTTTATCAAAAAAAGAGCAAAGTGAAACAGCCTTACCGCGTGGTAGCCATTCAACCCAATTACGATCCTTACGATGAGAAGTTTGTATTAGATCCGATGCAAATGGTGAGGGATATGGCCAAGACTACCGACAGTGCTGGCCCAGCGGATTGTATTTTATGGCCGGAAACTTCTTTGGTTGGTAATATTGATGTGAGCTCGCCAGATCAAGACATGCAGGTCTCTTATTTGATGCATCACTGGCAGAAGAATAGTTCTGCGGATATTAACACTGTGAAAGACGGTTCTCAAACCATTCATAGTCCTCAAACCAAACCACCGGCGATGCTAATCGGATCAAACATGATTCATTGGTATTCTTGGATGGGAGCCGGAAAACCGGATGTGGCGGCCCGACAGAGTAGCAATTCTGAATATTGGTATACGCTGCATAATTCGGCGTTGTGGATTCACCCCGTTGATGGATCCTTGGTTAGTGGCAATAATCCTTCCGTTCAAGGAGGTGAGCGTCAACGGATAGACAATGGCACCAACATCAATGGCGATATTCAATTTTATCATAAATCCAAGTTAGTTCCGGGTACGGAGCAGTTGCCATTTGTTACGGTGTTGCCCTTTTTGGAGCGATTGGCGATTTCATTGGATGAGAATTCTGCATCGGGCACCTTAGGTAAAAGTTTAAATGCAAAGGCGTTGGGTCTGAGTAATTCTAAGGTCGCTCCAATCATTTGTTATGAAAGCATTTACGGCGATTATGTCAGTGATTATGTAAAGGATGGTGCGTCTTGGTTGGCGGTAATTACCAACGATGCGTGGTGGAACAATACGCCAGGACATAAGCAACATTTTTCCTATGCCAAGCTAAGGGCCATCGAACAGAGAAAGTGGGTGGTTAGAAGTGCGAATACAGGTATTTCGGGCTTTATTGATCCATTGGGAAGAACCACGATGAGATCTGGCTGGTATCAAGGCAGAGACGAAAGATCAGCAGAGGCAGCCTTGGATAAGCTTGAAGACAATAGTTTGAGTGCCGGAAAAATCACCCAAGTTGGCAATCAATTGGCATTGTCGCAAACCATTTATTTAAACCAATATCGAACCATATACAATCGATTGGGTGATGGGAAAATCCTGATTTCACTTGTTTTAGGGATGTTGTTTTTATCGTGGTTTAACCGAAAACAAGAGCCGGTCTTATAAAGATTGTTTTGTTAACACTGATTGGCAGATTGATGCGGAAAATAGGAATTAAAATTCTCGTATCTTTGTAATATGTCGAATCTACTTCATCAACGTCTGGTAAAAATCAGGGAATCGGTAGAGGCGATATCATTGGAAAACAAGCAATTGCGAGGAAATAATGAAAATTTAACCCAGCAAATTGCGGAACTTCAAAAAACGATAGAATTGCAAAAAAATGCGCTCTATGAGTTAAAAGAAGAGAATAAAATGATTAAACTTGCAAAAGAAATGTCTAGTACCAATGCGGACGTTCATGATGTAAAAATCAAGATCAACGAATTGGTAAGAGATATCGATAAGTGCATAGATTTACTGAACGAATAATAATAATTAAATGGAGCCTACGGATAGCATTCTCATCAACGTAAACATCGACAATCGCTCCTTGCGTTTGCGGGTTGCGGTAAAAGATGAGGAGGATGTGCGCTTGTCGGCTCAGGTACTCAATCAACGCGTCAGCGCATTCAAGAGTTTTAATGCGCAAGAACCCATTGATCGCCTTTCTTGGGCGGCATTGGATTTGGCGGGTGAAGTGGTACGACATAGTAAAAACCATCGCGGAGATGACGCGCTCGTGGAGCAGGAGTTATTGGCGATAGAGAAGGTTTTATACTTATAATTGTTCGGTTTCTCAGTGGCTGTGTGCTTTTCGTCAATTAAAACGAAAGGAATAACACAAAATGGAAAACATCGTATTTATCCTCGGCGGTCTCATGGTGGGACTAACGCTTGGATATGTTGTGTTTGTTGCGATGCGCAAGACACAACTTGAAAAAGACAAACAAAGCATCATCGAAGAAGCCAAATTACAGGGCGAGAACATCAAAAAAGATCGGATTTTAGAAGCGAAGGAAAAGTACATCCAACTTCGTTCGGATTACGAACAAGAGACCAACCGCAGAAGCAATGAGTTGGGTAACAGTGAAAACCGCATCAAACAGAAAGAGCAATCTTTGGATGACAAGATTCGCGCAAACAATTCAAAAGAAGAGGAAATGGCCAAAACGCGTGAGCGATTGGATGCCCAAATCGAAGCGTACAAATTGAAGGAACGTGATGTTCAGCAATTAAGGGAGCAGCAGTTGTTGCAACTGGAAAAAGTGGCTGGTTTATCTGCCGCGGATGCCAAAACCCAAATGTTGGAGAACATCAAGGTGCAGTCGCACACAGAAGGTTTGACCTTGGCGAAGATCATCGTTGAAGAAGCCAAATTGAGTGCTACTCGCGAGGCGAAGCGTATCGTTTTGCAGACGATCCAGAGGACGGCTGCGGAAACTGCAATCGACAATACGGTAACAAGTTTTCCATTGGAGAACGACGATGCGAAGGGCAGGATTATTGGTAGAGAAGGAAGAAACATCAAGGCATTTGAAGCGGCTACGGGCGTAGAAATATTGATTGACGATACCCCTGAAACCATCGTATTGAGTTGTTACGACCCAATCCGTAGGGAAATTGCCCGCGTATCGTTGGAGCGTTTGATTCGCGATGGTAGAATTCACCCAGCTCGCATTGAGGAAGTGGTTGAAAAAGTGAAGAAACAGGTGGAGGAGGAAGTGGTTGAGTGGGGAGAGCGCACCGTGGTTGATTTGGGAATTACCGGTTTGCACCCAGAGTTGATCCGCTATGTGGGTCGGATGCGCTTTAGAAGTTCATACGGACAGAATTTATTGAAGCACAGTAGAGAGGTTGCGCGTTTATGTGCTACCATGGCTGCGGAAATGGGATTGAATGTCAAATTGGCGAAACGTGCAGGTTTGTTACACGATATCGGAAAATGTCCTGATAACGACGAGGAAACTCCACACGCTTTGTTGGGTATGAAAATTTGTGAGAAGTATGGCGAGCATCCTGAGGTAATCAATGCGGTTGGAGCCCACCACGACGAAATCGAAATGACGTCTTTATTGAGTCCCGTGATTCAAGCGTGCGATGCGATTTCTGGTTCTAGACCTGGAGCACGTAGAGGGGATGATCAATATGTGGAGCGTATCAAAGAAATGGAGACCATGGCTTTGAGTTATCCTGGTGTTGAGAAAGCATATGCGATTCAGGCGGGCAGAGAGTTGCGTATCATCATGGCGGCGGAAAAATCGAACGATGAAAATGCAGATACATTGGCATTTGAGTTATCGAACCGTATCATGACAGAGATGCGCTACCCTGGACAGGTAAAAATCACAGTGATTCGCGAGAAGCGCGCTGTGGGTATAGCAAAATAAAATAATTTTTGGTACGATGTACCTAACGATAGATTTTGGCAATACAGCATCAAAATATGCCCTCTTCAGCGAAGGGGGCATATTGCATTCTCACGGGTTTTATGAAGACGTGAGTGCTTTTGTGGGGCTGGGTTTAAAGGGTTGTATTTTTAGTACGGTGAGGAAAGAAGTGCCTTGGTTAACGGGTTTAGATTGTCCGGTTCATTTATTCAGTAGCAGTATGTCGTTGCCGGTAAAAATCGGCTACGAAACTCCAGAAACTTTAGGTGCAGACCGATTGGCGGGTGTGTTGGGTGCGAAATGGCTATTGGGTCGTGACGGAATGTCGGGTGCTTGCCTGTTGATTGATGTGGGGACTTGTATCACCTATGATTGGTTAACGCCAGAAGGGGAATATCTGGGTGGAAGCATTTCGCCGGGGTTGCATATGCGTTATTTGGCTTTGCATCAACAAACGGGAAAGTTGCCACTGGTAAGTCATGAAGTGTTTGAAAATCAATTAGGACGCAATACCAACGAGAGCATTTTATGCGGTGTGCAGCAAGGGGTTTGGGGTGAATCGCACCGACAAATAGAGCATTTCCTCGAAAAATACCCAAAGGGGGTTGTATTTATTACGGGGGGTGACGCCTTATTCTTGGCGGAACAACAGAAAACCAAGATATTTGTGGAGCCTCTACTTATTCATTATGGGTTGATGCACGCTTTAATTTATCATGAAACGCACTAACATCAGACTTTTTATCATCGCAATGATGACTTTGGGATTTTCTCAAGGATTTTCGCAGTCTGCATCGGGGCAGAATTTGACGTTTTCACCGTATAGCAATTTCGGTTTGGGCGAGTGGCTTGGAACGAACATGGTACAAAACGGAAGCAATTTGCATACCCGTTCAAGTGCGTATTCTTATACGATGGCAAATCCGGCGACCTTGGGAAATTTGTATTTTACCACATTTGATTTTGGCGGATCGTTTAAATCCAGCACCATCATGGCGGGCAATCAAACGCAAACGTATCGCGGTGGTGGAATGAACTACTTTAATTTGGCCTTTAGGACTTACAATTACTACCATCGGATTCCTTATTTTGATAGTGTTGTGATGCAAAAGCGGATCAAGACAACGCGATATGGCATCAACTCAGCGATTTCTTTACAGCCGTTGACATCAGTTGGGTATAAATATGCCATTTCTGATTCAACGCCTTTTATCAGTAAAACCACACATTCGGGTTATGGAGGGATAAACATGTTGGAATTGGCCAATGGGTTTCGCTTGGGTTCACATGTGCATTTGGGATACAGTATTGGTCGTGTTTTTGGGCAGATCAATGATCAAACAATATTTAGTGTACCCGATTCTACCAATTTGAATGTGTTGGAAGATTTAAAGTCGGTTTTGGTTAGGGGCACACAGCAGAAAGTCGGTTTTTTGGTTGATTTCAAATCGGACTCAACGTATCACTCTTTTGGTGGTAGCTATCAGATGTATTCTGGGATGATGGGCGAGCAAACACGTTTTACCAGAACCATGGAATTGTTTGGTTCCTTTATCTCTGTGGTTGATACCATTACGAATCTCACATCGCCTAAAAAGTCATTTCAATTGCCGAACAGTTTTGGATTGGGTTATCAATTTAAATACCGTCAGGCTTGGACAGTGGCGTTGGATTACAGACAGCAAAACTGGCAGAAAATTGATGTTATATATTTTGATGCGTTAAGAAAATACAATGTTCGTAAGGACTATGGGGTAACATTTACGCTTCATCCCAATGATTTGAGGGTGCAGGGACGTATAAAGATGCAGTGGCCGGTTCGCGTTGGTGCCGTATATTCTGAAACACAGTATGCGTTTAATACTTCATCTGGCAATGTCCCTTTGATTCAACAGCGTGTTTTTGTTGGGTTTGGCGTTCCCATTGTTCGCAGGTATTACGACAACTCTTCATTAACCAGTTTGATCCATGTTCAATTGGATTATGTTCAGCGTGGAACCACCAATTATGGGTTGGCACAGGAGAAATTTTTCAATGTCACTTTAGGTTTGCAATTGGGTGATATGTGGTTTCAGCGTAGGAAATTCGATTAACAAATGCGGTGGGGGTTTTTATGTTTGATGTGTTTGGTTACTTCCTGTTCGGAAACGGTTAAGACATCTAACATCAAAAAGAAAAGTAAAGAGTTTTCTGCCCAGGAATATGCCGAGAAGGTGACCATCGAGTATACGGATTCGGGGTTATTGAGGGCAAGAGTATTTAGTCCAATTTTAACGGCCATCAAATCCAATTTACATCCTTATGTGTTGATGAAGCAGGGGTTGAAGGTGGACTTTTACGACAAAAACGGTGTGTTGGAGAGTTATTTAACGGCGGAGTATGGAGCGAGTTACGCGGAGGAAAAGAAGGTGATTGTTAGAAGGAATGTGGAGATTCTAAATACCAAGGGAGAGACTTTAAATACGGAAGAACTGATTTGGGACCAAAATACGGGAACCATCAGAACAGATAAATTTGTAAAAATTACGGGTAAAGATCAGATAACTACTGGAACGGGTTTGATTAGCAATCAATCATTTACGGACTGGGAAATTATCAACTTTGCCGGCACAATAAACCTACCCAATGATCAAAAACCACATCCTCGCCCTCTTATCGCTGGTCGCGGCCGCTATTAGTGGCACCGAATCCATTTTGCAATTTTACGCCACCGGCATCGGTTCGGGATCGGGTTGGTTGATGTTGCTCGTTTTTGCGGCAAGTTTTTATTTCTATATTCGTTTCAAGAAAGTGCGTAGAGAGATGATGCAACAAGGCAAACGCTAAATCTTTATCTTCGCAAGGCGTCATGAAAATCTCCATTGATTGGTTAAAATCCATCTTACCAACTGAGGCATCAGCCGATGAAATCTCCGATTTGTTGTCGGTTTCGGGTTTAGAAGTTGAACACATTGAACCTTGGTTTAGCGTGGGCGATGGCTTGAAAGGGTTTGTTGTAGGCGAGGTGATGAGTTGCGTACCTCATCCAAATGCGGATCGATTGCGGGTAACTACGGTGAATGTGGGTGGCGATGCTTTGCTTCCGATTGTCTGCGGTGCGCCCAATGTGGCTGAAGGGCAGAAAGTTTTGGTTGCGTTGGTGGGTACTGAGATTCAGATGCCGGGAAAAGAGTCGTTTGTGATAGGCAAAGCGAAAATTCGCGGCGAGATTTCAGAAGGAATGATTTGTGCGGAAGATGAATGCGGTGCGGGGAATAGTCATGATGGTATTTTGGTGTTGCGCAGCGATGCTCAAGTGGGAATGCCTGCTTCGGATTATTTTGGCGTAGCGACCGATGTTGTTCTAGAAATAGGATTAACCGCC